>CAZVAD010000031.1:0-22891 GCA_964624645.1 uncultured Mariniphaga sp. | reverse complement strand
TTTAAACTCTTCCAAATACTCGCCTTGCTTTTTAATGTCCACATTGTATCTTGGCCTTCATCTGCTCCTAAAGCTGCACAAACAAGTTTTGATTAAAAACCAATGCGCCTTTTATGTTTAGTCTGTTACGAAGTTGGGTTTTTTTTTGAGTTGTCGCTCAAGCTAATTATTCTTCCTCTTCCATTTTTTGCTCAAACTTTTTCACTGCCCAGACCACCGCAAAAAGGGAAATGGCAATCAGCAGCGGCCAGCTGAGCATCCAGAGTATGGGTACGATATACATATTGTTGATTTTTTCAGTTTAACAATTGAAATGCAAACGGTTTTTCCATTTTAAAATACACCATTAATAAACGTGTGTCTCTTCATTAATCTCTTTTTCAGTGATTTTCTTGCGGTTCATCACCTTCCAGAAATAGTAGATATAGGCAAACACAAACGGAACCAGCAGGGAGACGTAGCTCATGGTTTTCAGTGTGAAATGACTGGATGAAGCGTTCCGGATGGTCAGCGACGACTGCAGGTCTGCCGTGGATGGGTAAAATGCCGTATTGTTGTAACCGGCAATGAGCAACAGGGCAAAAACGGTCAGCACGGTTCCCGCACCGGAAAAGGCAAAGCCTTTGTTTCCGCCGAAGAAAATTGTGGAAATCAATCCCCAGAGTACAGCCACAACCCCTAAAAGGAAAATAATCAGCACAACGGGCATCTGCAGGAAATTATTCAGGTATTTGAATTTTTCCATGAAGACTTCGCCCGATTCGGGATGCACAGCAAAACCATCCATCAGCATCAGCCGGATTACGAAATAGAGAAAAAACAGCAGAAACAGAATGGTGTTGGGAAGAAGCAGTTTTCTGGACCTGCTTACAATGGTTTCGTGGTCAACGGTGTAAATAAAATAGAGCAGCCCGAGTATCCTTGCCAGAAAAAACAGGGCGAGTCCCAATGCTACGTTATGAAAAGTGAGCACAGCTTCCAGTCCGCGTGCGGGATTTTGCCAGATCACCTGATTCAGCGCATTGAGGGAAAACTGTGCGCCGTTGAAGAATGTGCCTACGGCTATTCCAATCAGGATGGTACCGAGCAATCCGTTTATCAGAAGGAATATTTCGTAGATTTTTGCACCAAGAAAGTTTGCCGGTTTTTTTCGGAATTCATAGGAGACCGCCTGAATGATGAATGCCGCCAGAATAATCATCCACACCCAGTAGGCGCCACCGAAACTGGTGGCATAGAAAAGCGGAAACGATGCAAAAAAAGCGCCTCCGAAGGTTACCAGGGTGGTGAAGGTGATTTCCCATTTTCTGCCCAGTGTGTTGAGCAAAATCGACTTTTCCCCTTCATTTTTTCCAATGCTGAATAACAGGGTCTGTCCGCCCTGCACAAACATGAGAAAGACAAACAGTGCGGCAAGCAGCGAAATAATCGCCCACCAATAGTGTTGCAGCGCCAGATGTGATAAATTTTCAAACATAACTATTCCTCCATTTTTTATTTTTTCGGACCAATTTTAATCTGCCTGAACATGATTTTCAGTTCGGCAATCAGCAATATTGTAAAGAGCACGGTAAACAGCCAGAATGTGGTTTTTACCGAACCTGTGCTGATCCGGGTAACTCCGGCCATTGTGGGCATCAGGTCCTGCACAACCCAGGGTTGGCGGCCCACTTCGGAAACAATCCATCCGGCCTGCTGTGCCATATAGACCAGCGGAACGGCCAGAACGGCAATCCGCAGAAACCACCGTTTGTTTTCAAGGGTGCCTTTTACAACAAAGAAAAAGGAGAGCGCAAAGAGCAGTACAAACAGCAATCCCAGACCAACCATCAGGTGAAAACTGTAAAAGGTCAGCGGAATGTTGGGTATCAGGTCGTTCACATCCTTGAAATAGCCGTAGCCGAAATATTTGAAATACCCTTCCTGAAATTCATCGCTTGTGAATTCGGCAAGCAAAGCGCTTGTGAGCGCTTCATCTTCTGCCTTTTTGGCTTCCTTGTAGGCGTGGAGCTTACTGATGGCCACTTTGCCCCGCTCAATCTTTTCGGCTGCCGGCATAAGTCCGTATTTCTCATTTCCGTAGATTAGATCGTTGATGCCGGGAATGAAGGCATTCCAGTCTAAAAATGCCATAAACGAAAGCACTTTGGGAATTTCAATTTTCAGGGTGAAATCCTTCAGGTTCTCATTTTCAGGGTCAGTTTCCGATGAGGAAAAAATGCCTATGGCAACCAGTCCGGCGCCTTCAGTGCCCTTATACATCCCCTCCAGTGCGGCAAACTTCATGGGTTGTATCTCGGCAATGGTGCGGGTGGAGTTGTCGCCGGTTGTTACAAGATATACCGAAGAGATAAACCCGAAAACGCTGGCAATGAGAATGCTTTTCTTTGCAAGCTGTAAGTCACGTTTTTTCAGCAGATACCACGATGAAACGCCGATTACGAAAATTGAAGCCAGTACAAATCCGGAGGAAGTAACATGGAGCCATTTGTCCACGGCATTCTGTGAAAAAATGATTTCCCAGAAGTTTTGCATTTCATTCCGTGCGGTTTCGGGATTGAAAACCATGCCCACCGGATTCTGCATCCATCCGTTGGCGACCAGAATCCATAGCGCCGACAGGCTGGCGCCGATGGCAGTCAGCCAGGTAGCCATAAGGTGTGTTTTTTTACCCACTTTGTTCCACCCGAAAAACATCACGGCAATGAAGGTGGACTCCATGAAAAATGCAAGAATTCCTTCAATGGCAAGCGGGGCACCGAAAATATCCCCCACAAACCAGGAATAGCTTGACCAGTTGGTGCCGAATTCAAATTCAAGGATAATGCCGGTGGCTACGCCGATGGCAAAATTGATCCCGAAAAGGGTCATCCAGAATTTGGTTATCCGTTTCCACTCCTCGTTTCCGGTTCTCACATAAAGCGTTTCCATAAACGCAATGATGAACGTGATGCCAAGGGTGAGCGGCACAAACAGCCAGTGATACATGGCCGTCAGGGCAAATTGGCCCCTCGACCAGTTGACTAATGATAAATCTGCAAGTTCAACCATAATTACTCTTTTGGTTCTGTTAATATTTCTAATACATACTCGCTGCGTTGCTGATCTGTTTCAAAATTTTTTTTCAGAAAATTGGGGAAGAAAAAGACTTTCAGAATGGCAAACATGATAAACAGCTTGATGAGGATAATCAGCCAGACTTGCCGCCCCCATGTGCTCATATTACGAAAGCCGTTTATATAAAAACGCCAGATCCGTTGGATGATAATTGGTTTTTTTTCCGACATAACGGAATAAATATAGAAGTTTTAATGAACATACGGGTAAATTATGCCCGATTATTTTTGAACACCGGCCCGAAAGATCTGACATCAGAAAAAAAGATTTCCTAAATCAATAAATCCCAAAGGGTTAACATTCTGTCATTCTTTTGGGATTTAATTGGTGCTTTGCTGTTGAAACTTTTTTATTCGTCAAAAACCTGTTTCATCGGGCGGCCAATCCACACCTGTGGCTGCTCCAGCCGGAAAATATGGGCAATGGTTGAACCGACATCATACTGCATGATGCTCTCTTCGATTTTTATCCCTTTTTTGACATTTTTTCCGGAAATGATAAAAGGCGTTTCCATCTCTTCCATGGTTTTACCACCATGTCCTTTGTCGATGCCTCCGTGGTCGGAAGTGACAATGAAGATGGTTTCGTCATAAATTCCGGCATCTTTCACCGCCTGAATGATTTCACCAAGATAGCCATCCAGTTTTGTGAGCATTTCATAATATTCCGGGGTGTCATGTCCGGCTTTGTGGCCTACGCCATCCGGCTGGTCATAAATCACTGCAAACAGATTGGGCTTTGCTTCCCGGATGTAGTTGCAGGCGACAACGGAGATAGTGTCCTGGTTTTTGCCGGCGTTTGCCACATGAAAATTGAAGTTCATGGCTTCCATTTCAGCCAGATACTGCATTCCGCCCCATTCGTATTCGTAGCCTATTTCCACTTCGGGATGGGCATCGCGGAGCAGGCCAAATACCGATGGGAACATTCCGTAATGGGTCAGCACCCGCGAGGGCAGGTCGGGGGTTTTAGAACCCCACTCCGTGTATCCGTGCAGTTCAGGCCCGGCGGCCATGAACATGGAAGACCAGTTGACGGCGCTGGAAGAGGGGAGCACCGAGCGCTTCTGCAACGTATAAGCGCCGTTTTCCATAAGCTGTTTGACGTTTGGCATGTCGGCTTTTTCCACGCTGTAGCCACCCCAGCCATCAAAACCGACAAATATCACATGGCTGGCAAGCCACTCTTTTTTCTGTGGCTCCGGAGCAGCACAGGAAAAGGCAAAGAGGGAAATGAATAAAAGGAGAAATAAATTTTTGATTTTCATAATATTGCTGATTTTTAATGAATTAAACTGATGATAAGCAAATCTACATAATAATCTTCAAATAGTACACAGTTCGTCGCTGGGAATTGTATGGTTTACATGAACCCTCTGTATTTCTCTGTGCTCTTGTGGTGCTATAATATTTAACCACGGAGTATTCGGAATTTCACAGAGTATTACCGGAAGGGCGGGGGAGGGCTTTTATGCCGTAACTTCAGGATTGAAAACAAAAACTGCCGGCAGATGATGGAGCATCGGGCCGGCAGTTTTATCAGGACAGTATCTGACTTAGCCAACAACCGCTGCAGTCAGCGATGTGTTTTGGCTCATGTTGTCGGCAATCGGGCAACGTCTTTCAATTTCAAGCAAAAATGCATCCTTTTCATCCTGCGTCATGTCGGCATCAATGGTAACGAAAGAACGGATTTCTGTAAACCCCGGACGGCCAACATCGGTTTTTCCCAAAAGGAAATCCTTGTCAATGTCTCCCTCGGTTTTGCACTCAATGCCGCGAAGCTCAATCTTTTGCTGATTGGCGATGATCCGCCCAAGCGTGCAGATGCAGGCTGCCAGAGTAGCCAAAAAGGTTTCCAGCGGATTTGGCCCCTCATCGTTTCCGCCGCCGGCCCTGGGCTGGTCAATAACAAACGGATGATCACCTGAAATTTCGACGCGGAACGTTTTCCCGATTGTTCCGCCAACTTTGATTGTTGAAATAGCCATAATAAAACGATTTAAAAATTAGTAACTAATAATAATGCAACTGAACAATTGTCAAAAATCAAATTCTATCTGACAGTTTATAAAGACTTTACAAACAGAGAGAATAGTTGCGGAATATTTTTAATCCGGTCTTTTAAATTGTTGATTTTGCACTGTTTTTTTAAAGCAACGAATCTACTGTTTTTTTGGAATATTTTAATTGTAAAACGGAATAAAAAATTACTTGCAACGAAAAATTTTTGGCGGGTGATAAAATTCTTTGAATTCCTTGCGATTGGATAAAACGTAAAACTTAAATTATAAAGCAGGGCACGGCAGGTGAAAGAAGACTACGGGTCATATTTGATTGCAGCACAACAAAAAAGCAGGTCTTTTGAACCTGCTTTCTCTCTATTTTTTTAATTATTAATACGTTAATACTCATCTTCGTTAAAGAAGAAGTCATCCTTGCTTGGGTAATCAGGCCAAATATCTTCAATACTTTCGTAGATTTCGCCTTCGTCTTCAATTTCCTGTAAGTTTTCAATTACCTCAAGCGGCGCCCCTGAGCGAATGGCGTAGTCGATCAACTCATCCTTAGTTGCCGGCCAGGGTGCATCTTCCAGTTTTGAAGCCAATTCAAGAGTCCAATACATTTCAGTGAATTTTTGCGGTTAAACTCGTTTTTTTACAATGCCGCGAATATAGTAAAAATAAATACGAAAAAAACCAAAATTATATATTTCAAAAATGTTTCCACGGTTCATCCTGTATTCCACTGATATAGGAGAGTTTACGTGCAAGCACAAACAGGAAATCAGAAAGCCGGTTGATGTATTTGACAATCTCGGGCTGCACATTGTCATTGGTGGCAAACTCAAGAATTCTTCTTTCGGCACGACGGCAAACCGTTCGTGCCACATGGCATTGCGCGGAAGCCGGATCGCCGCCGGGCAGGATAAACTGCCGCAGTTTTGGCAGGTCTTCTTCCAGTTCGTCAATGCTTTTTTCCAAAAAAGCGATGTGGTTTTCTGTTATGGCCAGTTTTTCGGTGATTTTGCGTCCCCGTTCATCTGAAGCCAGACATGAACCGATGTTAAAAAGCCGGTTCTGAATTTCGATGAGCATTGCCGGAATGCTTTCAGGCAGTGCAAAGGAGCGGATCACCCCGATACTTGCATTCAGTTCGTCCACCGTGCCGTAGGCCTCCAGCCTGACGTCATATTTTTTCACCCGTGTTCCGCCAACCAGTCCGGTGGTGCCGTCATCTCCGGTTTTTGTGTAAATCTTTGCCATTTGGTAAAATATTAATATACAGGATTGGGATTAACTTCGTCCGATTCGATTTCACCATCTTTCAGTTTAATGATCCGGTGTGCATGTTGGGCAATGTCCGGCTCATGGGTTACCATGATGAGCGTATTTCCCATGCGGTGGATATCGGAAAAAAGTTTCATGATTTCAATGGAGATTACCGAGTCGAGATTTCCGGTCGGCTCGTCGGCAAGCAAAATGGAAGGCTTGTTCACCAAAGCCCGTGCAATCGCCACTCGCTGCCGCTGTCCGCCCGAAAGTTCGTTGGGTTTGTGGTCCATCCTGTCGGCAAGTCCGACATCGGTGAGCGTGGAAACTGCCCTGCTTTTCCGCTCATGCTTTCTGATGCCGGCATAGACTAAGGGCAGCATAACATTTTCCAACGCTGAATTTCGCGGAAGCAGGTTGAAAACCTGAAAAACAAAACCGATTTCAGCATTTCTGATTTCAGCCAGTTCATTGTCCGAAAGATGGCTGACGTTGCGTTCATTCAAAATATAAGTTCCTTCGGTGGGCGTATCCAGGCAGCCGATGATGTTCATCAGCGTGGATTTCCCGGAGCCGGAAGCGCCCATGATCGCCACGTATTCACCCTTGTAGATGTCAACTGAAACCGAACGCAGCGCCCGCACAACCTGAGTGCCTATCTTATAGTTTTTTGTAATATTCTCCAGGTGGATGACTTTTTTCTTCATACCGCAAATTAATTTTTCAAGGGTTCCGGATGAGTTTTCGTTTACAGGATGTTGGTGTAAACCGCCTGAACATCATCGTCTTCCTCCAGTTTGTCCAACATTTTTTCAATCTCTTCCAACTGCTCTTCCGAAAACTCCACCGGATCGTTGGCAAAACGTTTCAAGGATGCTTTCTGCACATCAATTTCCAGTTTTTCCAGCGCAAGGTTCAAATCGCCGAAGTTGGTATAATCTGCATAAACATAGACCATTCCGTCGTTTTCTTCAATCTCTTCCAGACCTGCATCAATAAGCTCCAGTTCAAGCTCCTCCAGGTCCATTTCCGGTTGTTTTTCAAGCTCAAAAACCGCTTTCCGGGAAAACATAAATTCCAGCGATCCGTTGGGAACCAATGCGCCGCCGGCCCTGTGAAAATAACTTTTCACATTGGCTACCGAGCGCGTGGTGTTATCGGTGGCACATTCCACAAACACCAATACGCCATGCGGCCCCTTTCCTTCGTAGTTCATTTCGGTATATTCCGCAGCATCTTTTCCTACGGCGCGTTTGATGGCGGCGTCGATATTGGTTTTGGGCATATTTTGCGCTTTGGCATTCAGGATTGCAGTGCGGAGCGCGGCATTCATGTCAGGGTCAGGCCCTCCGGCTTTGGCTGCAATAGTGATTTGTTTTGCCAGTTTTGGAAAAATCCGCGACATCTTGTCCCAGCGCTTTTCCTTTGCCGCCCTGCGGTATTCAAATGCTCTTCCCATGACTTAATTTTTTAAAATTTCTATTTTTTTTATGTACTGTCCACCGGATTTATCCGGTCCGACAAAATTATTCTTTTTAATGATATTTTTTTCTTTCAGAATTACAATTCCCGGTGAACCAGTACCACATTTACCGGAAAATTGCGCAAATGGGCAGCCATGTTTTCAGCAGCATACACCGAGCGATGCTGCCCGCCGGTGCAGCCAAAACTGACCGATAGATGCTTGAATCCCCGCTCCAGATAATTTTTCACCGACTGTTCCACCAGCGTTTTCACCGGAATCAGAAACAGCTTCATTTCCGAATTTTGCTCAATGAACTGCTGCACTTTCAGGTCTTTTCCGGTGAGGTTCTTGTATGCTGCGTGTCTGCCCGGATTATTCAGCGCCCGGCAGTCAAAGACAAATCCGCCGCCGTTGCCCGACGGGTCGGGTGGGATCCCTTTTTTGTATGAAAAGCTGGTGACACGCACCGTCAGGCTGTTGTGTGACTGCCCGATCTCTTTCAGAATCTCCGACTTTGTCAGAAGGTGCAGAACTTTCACCAGTTCAGGCAACTCCACCGGAAGGTCCAGGTCTGCCAGCAGATTTTTCAAATTATCAATGGCATAGGGAATACTTTTCAGAAAATGCTCTTTCCCTTCATAAAACCCTCTGAACCCATACGTCCCCATCGCCTGAATAATACGAACCAGCACAAAACCAATGAAATATGAAGTGAACTCCTTTTCATCCACCGGTATGTGATTTTTCAGTTCCGACAGGTAAACCTGAAAAAGTTGTGCGCGGACTTCCTGCGGAATATCCGCTTTCCCGTCATACAGCAACGAAGCCAGGTCGTATTGCAGTGCGCCGCGCCGCCCGCCCTGATAATCAATGAACCAAACCCCGCCATCTTTCAGCATCACATTGCGCGACTGAAAATCACGGTAAAGGAAATAATCGGAAGGTGCAGAGAGCAGGTAGTCGCTGAATGTCTGAAAATCATCTTCAAGCGCCTGTTCGTCGAAAGGAATTTTGGCAAGTTTCAGAAAATAATATTTGAAGTAATTCATGTCCCACATCATCGACTGCTTGTCGAATGCCGGGCGCGGATAGCAAACCGAAAAATCAATATCCCTGCCGGCATCAATCTGAAATTGTGGCAGGAACTTCAGCACTTTTCTGTATTCGGCGATGATTGTCTCCGAAAAACCTTCCGTTTCACGGACTTCCGACATAAAGTCAAACAAAGTGGTATTACCAAGATCCTCCTGAAGGTATTTTTTCAAATCGGAACTTACCAGATAAATTTCGGGGACAGGCAGCCCTTTTTGCCTGAAATGGCTGGAGAAAGAGAGAAAAGCGGTGTTCTCCTTCACATCGGTATTGTAGGCGCCAATGACTGAACGATTGCTGTTTTCCATGCGGCAATACTCCCGGTAGGAGCCGGAAGGCGGCAGAATGGAAAAGGTTTCCACTTTTTCCTGAAAATGGTGCTCAAACAGTTGAATGAGTTCGTTTTTTACTTCGTTATTCAAAGCGACGTCAGTTAAAAGATTAAATGTATTTTTATGCTTTATTTGTATTGAAAATGATTCAATCAAAATCCAAAAATACCGATTTTTTAAGGATACTCCGAATTTTTTTTCGTTTGGCAGGCATAATTTTTATTGTCGCGGTGATTTTTGCCTTCACCACGCTGCCGTTTTGGGGCATTCACTGGCTTGGTACCAGTAAGGCGGCGCTGGACAGACAACCCGAAACGATTATTCTGCTTGGCGGCGGCGGAATGCCCAGCGAAAGTAACCTGATGCGAAGCTGGTTTACGGCAAAAGCTGCAGAAAGTTTTCCGCAGGCACAGGTGATTGTTGCCATGCCCGGTGATGTATCCGACAGCCTGAGCACGCCGCAACGTATTAAGAATGAACTGGCGCTGCGCGGCGTCAACCCCGGAAGAATCCGGTTTGAAAACAGCGGTGCAAACACCCGCGCTCAGGCATTGGGTTGTTTGAAAATCACCGGAAAAACACAACCCGTTCTGCTGGTCACTTCACCGGAACACACCCGCAGGGCTGTGCTCTGTTTTCAGAAAGCCGGATTTGAAACCATCAATGCGTTGCCTGCATTTGAAAATGTTGCCGAAGCAGACCTGAAATTCAGAGACAGCGAATTAGGCGGCAAAAAAACCATCGTGCCCGATGTCGGGCACAGCATTCAGATGCGTTACCAGGTATGGAACCATCTGAAATACGAGATCAGCTTTACACGCGAAATGCTGGCGTTGGCCTATTACCGGCTGAGGGGCTGGATTTGAAAAATATCCCTAATTTTACGGGTTAAAAAGAAACTTATGCAATCTCTTTTCAATCAACTTAAATCCCGGTTAGACGGGGATTTGTTTACCGACAATGTGCAACGCGTCCTTTATTCCACCGACGCTTCCCAATACCGGGAAATTCCTCTGGCGGTAACCCGCCCGAAAAACAAGGAAGACATAAAAAAAATCATTGCTTTTGCCCGTGAAAACGGCACATCTGTTATTCCGCGTGGCGGCGGAACCTCCCTGGCGGGACAGGTGGTCGGGCCGGGAATTGTGGTGGACATTTCAAAATACATGAACAAAATTCTGGAGCTGAATACCGAAGAACGGTATGTGGTTGTGGAACCGGGCGTTGTACTTGCCGAGTTGAATCTGATGCTGGCGCCTCACGGACTGCAATTCGGACCGGAAACCTCCACAGCCAACCGTTGCGTCATTGGCGGCATGTTGGGCAATAATTCGTGCGGGCTTCACTCCCTGATCTATGGCAGCGTACGCGAGCACGTTCTGGAAGTGGATGCCATCCTGTCGGATGGCTCTGAGACTAAATTCAAAGCTCTGTCAAAAGAGGAGTTCAGTCAAAAATTGAATGGAAATCCAAACGCGCTGGAGCGCTCCATCTATGAAAATATTTTTGAACTGCTTTCCGATCCTGAAAATCAAAAGGAAATCCGCAAAAACTTTCCCGACCCCGGACTTACGCGCCGGAATATGGGCTACGCCATTGATGTACTGCTGGATTCGGAAATTTTCACGGACGACGGCGAACCGTTTAACTTCTGTAAGTTGCTTGCCGGCTCAGAAGGGACGCTTGCATTTTCCCATCGTATCAAACTGAACCTTATTCCGTTACCCCCTAAGCATACCGGATTGGTTTGTGTTCATTTTGAAACCCTGGAAGAATCGCTCACCGCAAACCTCATTGCGCTGAAACACAAGCCGGGCGCTATAGAGCTTATGGACGACATCATTCTGCAGTGCACCAAGGAGAATATTGAGCAGCGCAAAAACCGCTTTTTTGTAAAAGGTGACCCGGGCGCCATGCTGATGATTGAATTTTCCTGCGAAACGGAAAAGGAGCTTCGCGAAAAGGCATCCGCGCTTGAAAATGAACTGCGCGCAGCCGGTTTAGGTTATCACTATCCGCTGATTACGGGTGCTGACAATATCAGGCGGGTGTGGTCGCTGCGCACTGCCGGCTTAGGGTTGCTGTCAAATATTCCGGGAGACCGGAAAGGGGTGCCGGGAATTGAGGATACCGCCGTTGTTCCCGAAAAACTGCCCGCATACATTGCCGATTTTAAGAAAGTGCTGGAAAAACTTGGCCTCACCAGTGTCTATTACGCACACATTGCCACGGGAGAAATTCACTTCAGGCCACTGATAAACTTCAAGGACCCGGATGATGTGCAGCTTTTTGATACATTGATGAATGAGGTGGCGGCATTAGTGAAAAAATACCGCGGTTCAATGAGCGGCGAGCATGGCGACGGCAGGGTGCGCGGAAAGTTTATCCCTTTCATGTTGGGTGAGCACAACTACAAGCTGCTCAAAAAGCTCAAAAAAACATGGGACCCGGATAATATCCTGAATCCCGGAAAAATCACCGATACGCCATCCATTACCGAAAGTCTGCGCGTGATTCCCGGAAAACCTACGCCAGATTATGACACGGTGTTTGATTTTTCAAGATACAAAGGCTACTTCAGAAGTATTGAAAAATGCAACGGCTCCGGCGATTGCCGCAAAAGTGAAATCATCGGCGGCACGATGTGTCCGACCTATATGGCCACCCGTGATGAAGACAAAAGCACCCGTGGGCGGGCAAATATTCTCCGGGAGTTTCTGTATTCACCCCAAGGGAAAGAACCTTTCGACCAGCAGGAGATTTACCGGATTCTTGATCTGTGCATCTCCTGCAAGGCGTGTAAGGCCGAATGTCCGTCGAATGTGGACATGACCAAACTGAAAGCCGAATTTATGCAGCAGTATTACGATATTCACGGGATTCCGCTGCGTTCCAGACTGATTGCATACCTTCCGCAACTCAACCGGCTGGCCATCGGGGTTCGTCCTGTAGCCAATTTTATGATGCGGACTTCCCTGTTCAAAAAAGCCGTCGGGATTGCACCATCGCGCAATCTGCCTTCATTGTCGCCAAAAACATTGTCGCGCCGGACTGCAAAAGGTACTCCGCAGCCGGAAACGGAACCCAAGAAGAGAGTCTATCTCTACAATGATGAATTCACCAATTACAATGAAAGCGACCTCGGAGTCAAGGCGATCTTCCTGCTCACAAAGCTGGGGTATGAAGTAAAAATTCCGGTACACCGCGAGAGCGGGCGGACTTACCTTTCAAAAGGATTGGTTCGCACGGCCAAAAAAATAGCAACAGAAAATGTCAGTCTGCTGAAGGATATCGTTTCACAAGAGACGCCGCTGATTGGTATTGAGCCTTCAACAATCCTCACTTTCCGGGATGAATATCCTGAACTGGTAGAGAAGGAATTACAGCCTGCTGCCAAAAAATTAGGAGAAAATGCCCTGCTGTTTGAAGAGTTTTTTTCTGCTGAAATCGAAAAAGGAAACATCACGGCGGAGCAATTCACCGCTGAAAAACGGGAAATTCTGCTTCAGGGGCATTGCCAGCAAAAAGCGGTGGCAAGCACCGCACCCACCCTAAAGATGCTCTCCCTGCCGGAAAATTATGCCGTGAAGGAAATTCCGTCGGGTTGCTGCGGAATGGCCGGTTCATTCGGGTATGAAAAGGAGCATTTTGAACTCTCCATGAAGATTGGCGAAATGGTGCTGTTTCCTGCTGTCCGCAAAGCTTCCGAAAACTGTATCATCGCAGCGCCCGGTACTTCCTGCCGCCACCAGATTAAAGACGGCGCTGGAAAAAGCGCCAAACACCCGGTGGAAATATTGTATGAAGCGCTGAAGTGAAGCGGTTTGTTTTTAATTTCAATTCCAATTGACGCCTGCCTGAAGTCAGATATGTTGCCATGTTATATTACGCTGACAAATATTTTTCTGTCAGTTTAATGAAACAGATGACCATTGACGGGGTGATTTGGAATCACCCGGTCAATTTCTTGTCGGATAATTAACGTTGTCAGGTGCAAGCACGCAGACAAGTTTCTTAATCCTGCTCCCCTGCAATCGGACTCAACGCTAAAATCTCATACACCGGATGATTTCTTTATGCTTTGTTCTTTGGAATGTGATTAACGTTGTGCTCTAACCATTGACGGGGTGATTTGGAATCACCCTGTCAATTTCTTGTCGGATAATCAACGTTGTCAGGTGCAAGCACGCTGACAAGTTTCTTAATCCTGCTTTTTTTGAATATGGTCTCTGACTTTCAATTTTCAATTTTTAATTTTCAATTAATTGGTCTTAATCCTTATTCTGCTGGAAGTTGGTCTCTGACACCTTTGAACAGTATTGTAATTACATGACCTTTGAACGTCTTAATCCTTATTCTGCTGGAAGTTGGTCTCTGACGGAAATTGTGGATGTTGTTGAGTTAGAAATCATAAAGTCTTAATCCTTATTCTACTGGAAGCTGGTCTCTGACGTGTTTTGCTTACACTGATAAAGACGGAAATTATATGTCTTAATCCTTATTCTGCTGGAAGTTGGTCTCTGACTGGATTTAGGTAGGGGATGGCGTGCGCACAGGAGGTCTTAATCCTTATTCTGCTGGAAGTTGGTCTCTGACAAAACGGAATTGAAATCATGGCAGACCTTTACGCCGTCTTAATCCTTATTCTGCTGGAAGTTGGTCTCTGACAATATTGTAAAGCATAAAGCGCAATTTTAAATTCGTCTTAATCCTTATTCTGCTGGAAGTTGGTCTCTGACGTGAAAGCCATAATATTGCCCAGTCAGTACGTGAGTCTTAATCCTTATTCTGCTGGAAGTTGGTCTCTGACCCGAAATTCACGACTTTGATGCGAAAAGATACATGGTCTTAATCCTTATTCTGCTGGAAGTTGGCCTATGACACCGGATTGAATACATCATCACGGCAAACGAAAATGGGTCTTAATCCTTATTCTGCTGGAAGTTGGTCTCTGACCGCTGATTGACAGCCTGTGGCGCGACCCGGTGAAGTCTTAATCCTTATTCTGCTGGAAGTTGGTCTCTGACCAGCAAAGGAGTACAATGATGTTATTGAATTGTCGTCTTAATCCTTATTCTGCTGGAAGTTGGTCTCTGACGCGAAGCGCTGGCAAAACTGCCAGTTACCAAACTGCCGTCTTAATCCTTATTCTGCTGGAAGTTGGTCTCTGACAGAACAAACAAATTAAGGCTTATTCCCTGAGTGGAGGTCTTAATCCTTATTCTGCTGGAAGTTGGTCTCTGACCGTTGGAGCATTGGTCGATGTCAATGTATCTAAGGTGTCTTAATCCTTATTCTGCTGGAAGTTGGTCTCTGACAAGTTTCCCTATCTCAGTTGGGTGATTACATGGTAAGTCTTAATCCTTATTCTGCTGGAAGTTGGTCTCTGACAGAAAAAGATTCTTTTGTTATCAGAAAAAGCTACACGTCTTAATCCTTATTCTGCTGGAAGTTGGTTTTTTATTTCAGACGGTTTTATCCGCCTGAAAGCCTTTGTAATTTTATCTGCAAACAACCCTCCTTTACCCCGATAGCGCTCGGCGAAGGCTTCTGTTCCGTTTTTTTACAATATGTCAAAGAACCTTGGATTGAAATTATTTTTCAGCGCGATTTATTTTCGAATCAATTCGCAAACTTCATCATGCATCTCTTCATAATGGTTTGTGAAAAAATCAATTTCGAAAATTTCATAACATTTTATCATGTTGGCATACAGCGGGGATGCTTCAAAATCTTTTCTCTTTTTTCCTTTTCCGGTGTGGGCATATTTGTTTCTGATTGTGTCAATCCCCTCATTATCCGAAATGAAAAAACTATTCAATTGCTTGAAATAAGGCATCAGCGCTTCATTCTTTTTTCCTTGAATTGTGCCAGCAATTGAGATATTAAGTGGCATGCCTTCACGCTGCGGGTTAATATTTTCTGGAAGAGTAAGTTTTTTGTTTTTTAAATCATCGGAGAGCTTTGCCAGCGCTGAGTCTTTAAATACATACATTTTATAGCCATATTGTCTTTCAATTATGTAATGGGTATAACTCTCCATGAACATTGAAAACAGATGCAATGCCTGCTCAATGATACCCAAAGAGTACTTCCATTGAGAGGCGATGAGAATTTCACAAAGGCGAAAAAAATGTTTGGGTTCCAGCAAATCTTCCCAGCCATCATAATTTCCGACAGGGATTTGTTTGGCAAAATTCTTAACAAATACTGGAACCTCTTTGCCTTGTGCAATGCTCCTGGCAAGCTTTTCAGCATCATCAAACAATCTGGAGCGCAGGTCGAGGAATTGAATCAAGCTGAATGGGAATTTGTTTCTATTTGGATAATGTGTGCCAAGAATCTCCAGCGAAAGCGGGTAGGCGCCCGACCGGATTGCCTGAGCTGCGTGTTCAATGTCAATAATTTTCCGGTATTCATAGCTCTCTCCGGACGAAACCCTGCTCATTCCCTTTTCTTTCTGTTCAACATAGTAAACTGAAAATTCATCGGGCTTAAACAAATACTCAAGGGATATTTTCAGGGCAAACTTTTGCTGCGAAGTGCCGCCGGCATCACAATAGATGATTTTTTTGTCCGGATTTTCATTTTTCAATTTCAGTAGAAATGGACGATAAGCTCTGAACAAATCATCATATTTAAACACCGATTCCCGAACGGGATAATTCTCAAATTCAATGTTTTTATATTGCTTTTTGAAGAGATGAGACAAAATCTCACCGGCAAAAATGGTGTCCTGGTCGTTTCTTAGCGTTTCGGGCATATCGCTGGAGATGAGATACACCTTTTCAAGGTTTTGTTTTTCCTTTTCAATAACTTCATTGATGATTACAGATTCCAGCCTCTCTTCGTCAAATTCATTTTTCAGAATCTGCTGCCAGATAGAAAAGGTTTGCTCTCTGAATGATATTTTGTCCTCTGCATCAAAAACCTTTGTGATAAATTTTCCGTTCAGCTTTAAATTCCGGTTGCCGATGTTGCCAATAAGAATCTTTTTCATACTCAAATGTTTGCTGTCAATTTCACAAATCCCATCAACTCTCCCTCTTCGTCCATTCTTCGGGTCTTCGGAAAGAAATAATCTTTGTAATTGAAGTTTTTCGGGCGTGTTTTATCAATGATTTTTTCATATAAATCATCACTGATCAGTTCCGGATTATAAACCCAGCCACCGGTCATGAACAACCAGCCCGAGCCGTGCCCCAATCGTAAAACTGCTTCGTTCTCCTTACACTCTTTGCAATCATCCAACAAATCAAGACAATCATCAATATATTCTTCAATAACATGAATGTGCCGATCTCTTTCCCAAAATTTGATTTCACTCTCCAGAAGCCTGATTGTAAATTCATTCAATGCCTTAAAAAGCGAGGTGAAGCTCTTCATTTCTCCGGGAATCTGGGCTTCTATCTCGTTATTGTCAATGTTTTTTTTCCACAAATCCAGATCGAGTTTCATCCGGAAAGTTGCTTCTGAGTTCGTGCCGATGGCTTCGGTAAGCTGCAATAATTCGCTGTCTCGTTTTGTGCGGTTGTTCAGATAGTAGTTCAGGCTTAAAACCGACAAAACAATCATCTCTTTATTGGAAAAATGAGCGTCTCCCGTTTTTAAAAACCGCATAATATCCCGGTTGGCATCCTGCCCGAATATATTCTTCTGGATTTGTCTGTCAGAAATAAAGCCACTTGTGTTTGTTATATCGTCATTTTTTATATTCTGATAGGTTCTTTCCAGCAGAATATTGAAAAGCACGGTGCGGATTGCCCCCTTAACAGAAGTACCTGGAATCAGCGGCCTTCCCAAACCATCGCGCAACTGCTCCTTCAGCATTCTGGTTTTGCTATATTGTTTGGCAAAGAGCGGCATGATGTATTTGCTGACATCTTCCAGTTTCAAACTGCGTTTTCTCTTCTCAAGGTAATCAAGAAGATTTTCCTGCTTTTCAATCAGCGCCACCCAAATCGGAATATTTTCTTCGCCAATTATTCCGAGTATTTTCTTTTCATCAATTACACCTATTTTCTTTTCATGTTGCAAAAACTCCACATCGCGGGCCAGCTCGCGTCCTGAGCCTATATGCACAGGGGTAAGTGTTTTCAGTTTTACAGAGATCATAATTTCCAAATTAAATTTTAACTGCCGGAACAAATACCGGTTTTCCCGACCGGTAAACCGGATGCAGGTTTTTATCGTCCCATTCCGGGCGGAGATTCAATACTTTTCCGTTCAATATATTTCCATTGAATACCGAACCTTCGGTAAACATATAGACCGATTTTTTTCGCAAATGCCTGAACTGTTCTGCAGATGCGCCTGCAATGAATCCGCCCCTTTTCTCCATCAGATAAGCTGGTTCCCCTTCCAGTAATGCAGGCAGTTCATCTCTGCGGGGGCAAAACAGCGAAAGCGTCACTGAGCTGTTGCCGTTTTCAGGAACAGCGAGTTTTAAGGTTCCGGTTTCGGAACGGAAAAACCCGTTGCCCACGCTGCGGTCAGTCCCGATTCCAGTCTCTTCCAGATACTTCAAAGCCACTTCCGTTTCGTGCAAAACCTGCTCGTTTTCTGTCTTCATCAGGAAAAACATGCCTGCATTTTCGCTGAAAAACAGACGCTCAACGTAGTAGGGAACGCTGTCGCCCTGTCCGTCACGCGAAATAGTTACCCGCTGTTGCACTTCTCTTTTCAATAAATTTTGAGTGCGCGGGTTTTCATGCCACAGGTATTTTTCATTTTGAGATATGGAGTCTTTAGTAACTTTTACATGCTTCCCTGAAATAATCTGTTCAAAAACCGGTTGCTCGATGTATTCCAGTTTTTTGAAGATTTTGCTCTGCTCATGTTCACTCTTTCCCTCAATTTTCATATCCAGTTTCAGCATAGGCTTCGGGAAGAAAAAGTGATTCTCAAGAAAGGGGAATGCAGAACTCACCCGCAAGGATTCCATGTAGGTTTTCAGCTCTTTGTCTCCAAAAAGTTGCACCCGCGCACTGGCCAGAGCCGATGTGATTGTATCGGAATGAAGCAGCTTGCTCCCGGTGTCATACGATTCCCCGGTTCCCCGTCCTAAATGCAACGGACTGATAAATTTCAACTTTACACAATGAAAGGATTTCATGTTGCATCTTCTTTTTGGTAATCTTCTTTTGTTTTGGGTTTTTCTGTCCAGCGCTGATCCAGTTCAATTTTCACCTGCCCGTATCCTCTGGAACCCTGCCCGCCTAAATAATCGTCTTCCAGCAGTCTGAAAGCCCTTTGCAGTGTGGAAATCAGGGTTACTTCATCGTCGTCGTCAAAAACATTCAGCACCATGTTCAAATCGAAAATGGTTCCTGCCGGAACCCGCTCAAAAGTCCTCGGATTGGCTTTTGATGTAATCCGGTCAATTGATACTTCGGTCTTAGTTTCTGTGAAGGGCAGTTCAAGATTCAGAAATTCGAGATTGTCATTTTCATCTGAATATTTACAGTCCCTGACAATTAGCCGGGATGGCCTCTGCTCATCGCCAACAACCCCGAATAACATACCCGCCGGGGTTGCCGGGTCTTTTGTCGGACTGTATTTTCTTTCAATTCTACCTCTTCTTTGACTTTCGGAAATTTCAAAATCACCGTCCTGAATTTCAATTAATGAACGCATTTTGCCTTTTAATGAACTTCCGGGTATTATCGGTTTGTTATCCAAAGGATTCCGGATTACTAACTTATCTGCACCGCCGATTCCCATGGCAGTATTTGTCCCTCCGATATGCAAGCCGGTCAAACAGGTTATTTTGCCTGTAATCATGTATTTTTTAACTAACTGTGCCATTTTATAAATTTTAAAGTTTTATTTTTCATATGCTTTGTGGTATGCGAGAATTGCCTCCATCAGGTTCATCATATTCCCGTAATCCTTTTCAGTTTTAACCATGGCGTGTACTTTGTCAAAAACTGTTTTGAAGGTTTTAATTCCTTGCTTTTCGTTTCTTTTTGCTGCATAGGCAACTTTAGGCAGCAGAAGTAAAAATGAAGTTTTCTCCTTTTCAAATCCGATCATCTGGATTCTTTTGAGTTCACCGTAGATGTTCCTGATCTGCGATGTTGACATTTGGCCGTTTGCCAGATTTAGCCCTAATTTGTCGGCAAATTTAACGCCCTCATCATCCATGCCTTCTTTAATCCATTCGGGTTTTATTTCCGAAGTCCAGTCCGGGCGCTCATAACCATGCCTCGTTTTTTTGTAATCACGTCTTTGTTGTTGCATAATAATTATTTTTTAATGGTTCTTGATTCAAGTTCAGCCCAGCGTACTGCCAGATTTATCAATTCGAACAAATGGTATTGTGTTGTTTTAAGTTCGGGATGCTCATTGATGAAGATCAAATCTTTCACCCGGTGAATAAAGTTTTTTGCATCCGCTTTCCCTTCCCCCAATGATTTTGCCAGCCTGGTAAAATCATAAGCCATCAACCACAAAACACTGAGCTGGGTAATTTTATGATTTTCAATCTTTGCATTGGCAAAATGAGTGTAAATTTTTGAAATGAAACTTTGCGGAATTTCCCCGTTATCCGTAAACTTTCTTAAGGTCTCTTTCATCTCTTTCACCCAAAAATATTCCGTATCCCAGTTCAGTGGAACACCAAGTACTGTAAAGGCATTTTTGGGTTTTTCTAAAGAATCTTCAATGGTGTGCCCCTTTGCGTTTTCTTCTGCATCCCCCGCCATTACGGCAGCTTTCAGTACCGGAAATTTCTCGTCCACAACTGCCACTCCGCCTGAGATGGTCAGGTTGGGATTGTGGCATGTCCATTCCCGAAATTTTTCACGGATTTCTTCAGCCATTCCAATAAGCACATCCCAGCGTCCCACAAGAAAAAGGTCATCGCCTCCTGAATAGATGATAAATGTTGATTGCCTGTATTTCTCTTTTTCCCAGATGCTGTTGATGAATCCTTTGAAAAAATAGTCAAGGCTACGGCTGAGGGTGCTGTATCTTGAAAAGGTGCGTTTTTCATCCGTGAAGCCGGAAGCAAAGAGGGCTCCTAAATTATCAACGTCCATGCGCAGATAACCAAGCCTTTTGAAATCACTTTCACCGGCCAGTTTGTCAAAACTGTAAGGTTTGCCCGACTCATCAGCAGGATAATTATTTCCACCATAAAGTGTAAAACCGAAAATATTGTTGACTCCGTTTTCGGGATTAAGAAAATTCGTTTCGTTCACATTGAAAACCCTGACCTTGCCCTTGAAATCACGTAAACGTCCCCGGTATGTTTCTAAATCCTTTTCCGTCAGGAAATAGTGGTAAATACCTAAATCACAAATTTCGACCGCTTTTTTGGAGTCAATGAAATACATCTCTTCGTCTGCTGAAATCCAGTAATCGGCTTTTTTCAACAATTGCCCCAATCTGATCTGTTGTTCCGTATAGGGTTTGATAAATTGATTTTTAATGGTATCGTCAGCATATGGGATTTTCTTTTCATTTTCCAGAAATTCTTCTCCTGTCAGCGCATCCCGTTCAAAATCAGCGCCTGTTCCTGCCGGTTCAAAAAAATAATCATATTTATCAGCCAGTTGATTCTTAAATCGTTGCCTTTTCTGGCGGTTTAATTTTTCAGTGAGATTCTTCCAGTTATCATTGATTTTTTTGTTTTTGATACTTTCCATGCTCACTTCTTCTGTTTCCAGGGCAAGGTAAAGGCTGGTCCCGTGTTTATTCAAAATTTTTTCACCAATCTCATGTACTGCCTTTTTCAGTTTTTCTTTGGTTTCAGAGGTATTTGCAGCCAATAAATAAAATCCGCCGCCGGAACTGTATATAACATTAGAAGAATACAAATCAAGCTCGTTTGCCAATTTTTGAATGATGTTGTCAACCAGCAATTGCACGTAAAATGAACGTCCTTTCAGGTTTTTTGCTGCTTTTTTGCTCAAAATATCATAAATATAGTTCTGAATCCCTGAAACATCGCCGCCCACAAGCAGCAGAGGCGTACCATGTTCCCTGATTTCCTGTGTTTTTGAGAAATTACTTTGTCTGGCAACATCATATAGACACACGGCAATGGCAGCCGTTGTTTTCAAGTGGTCAAACAGGGATACATCCGGCAGATTGATTGTGCTTGATACGATATTACCGGTATATTTATAAAGCAGCGCATAAAATGATTCGGCAAAGACCCGGTAAGAATCGGTCTGTATGAATTTTACTTCTGTTTCAAAGTTGTTCCATAGTGTTTTGTAATCGGGTGAAGCATCAAAACTTTGCTTTGGAAAAAAGTTATGACTTAGACTCATATCATCAACAGGCAGTTGATACTTTGGAACATAATCCGTTTTTCTGTTCAGATTTTCAAAAACGGACAACATCCTCACTTTTTTGAAACTATCCCAACTTTTTGTTTCATCACGAAAGGGTGTTGTTCCCCCGGCTCTGTCAAGCCCCGATGACAGATGGTCGGCCATCTGGATGATCTCTTCATAAAAATTTGACGGTTTATGATGCTTTGCAGCAAGGTGCTCCAATGAATGATCCGATTCGCCTGAAATTCTTCTTAAATGGATTCCCATATCTTCAATGAATTGCGCTGTCCACAATACATGCTTGTGGGAATAGTTGCCATTGAACTCAGGACAAAAAACAACCTCGCTGTTTTTTATTGAACTGCTAAGCAATTTGGATTTTGCAACGCCATCAGGATCAGCCCGCTGATAAAATTTTCCAATATCATGTAGCAAAGCGCCCAAATAAATTTTATCCCGTAACATATCTCTGTTCATAAGTAATGTTTTTAATTATTTTCCTGTTTTTTTGTAATATCTTCTCTCACTATCCCAAATCCGCTGCTGCTTCCTTTTCCCAACCCAATGTTGTCGGGCAGGGAAATGTTGGATAGAAACCGGATGCTGAATGACTGCATTTCCTGTCCTTTGTATCTTTCCAGTTGTTGTCTGAGAAGGTGTGTGATTTTCACTTCGATTTGTTTGTCAACATAAAGGTCAATTCCCTGAAGGAAACTGAGCAGATTTGCAAGTAAAATTCGTTCAAGCAGTTGAATCTGCTCAGTCAAACTCTGAAGCTTGTGGTATTTTCTATAATTTTCTTGATTCAGCGGGAGCCAGCGTCTGATCGTATAGTGAAAATATTTGTTCCAAACGCCTATACGATGCTGCCTCACCCGGAGATTTTCCACTTTTACCGGGTGATTGCCCTCCCCGATATTGAGATTCCAATCGGTGGCAGAAAAAAAATCCTGAATGCCTTCGATGCCTTCTTCAATACACAGTAAGGCAGCTTTTCTATTTAAACTTTTATACTGAATCAGCGGGTAGCGGTAAATCATTCCCTGATCGGAGTGGTTGTGAAACAAATCGTTTTTACCTTTTGTGGTTTTGATTATGGCTCCTCTGAATTTACTGATTTCATTGAATTTCAGCGGGAAGTCGAAATTTATGGTGAGCAGCCTGATGTTTTTGGTTGTACTCATATTTTTGGTTTACAGAGACTTATAAATATGTTTTTTGTTTAAAAATACCGGTTTCAAAAAGGTCTTGCACTTGCAGGACGAACTTAATGTTTTTCCAGTTTTTTAACAAATAAATTCATCGCTAAAATTTCCGAATTTGAAAA
>CAZVAD010000030.1:3879-22925 GCA_964624645.1 uncultured Mariniphaga sp. | reverse complement strand
ACGATAATGATAATCAGCGTAGAATTTCCTGAACTGCCGCTTTGTGCTCCTTCTGCCAGAAAATCCATCTCCATGTAGGAACTGTCCTGCACGCCAAGATTGTCAATATAGGTTCCCTGATCCTGTGCAGAAGCGATAAAGGGAAAACTCAAAACCCAGGCAACCAGGGTTGCCAAAACTTTTTTCAGTGTTTTCATCTCTTTTATTTTTAAAATTATAATACAATTTCTCTCTTTCTTCAAGTTTTTTAAGCAGTGGCTCAGCAGGCAGGTACCGTGGGTTTATTTCTAGCAGCTCCCTGAGTTTCCCGTAAGATTTATCAAAGTCTCCCTGCCTGTATAAATAATCTGCTTCCAGCAAATATAACGGTTCGTAGCGGGGGTGTATCTTTTTCCCTTCATCCAGCAACTTTGAAAAATCGCTTAAATCACCTGAACTCAATTTTGCCTGCAACAAATTTACAAACAACCAGACATTTTTCGGCTCCTTTTCCAGAGCAGATTCAAGCAATTTAATTCCTTTTTGCAAATTTCCAAGTTTTATTTCTGAAATTCCTTCAAAATCGGTTTTGTCCGTCCGCTCAATCAGCACGGCCACCGGATTTCCCTTGTGGAAATAAGTTTTCAGAATATTTGCAGGTTGCCAGAGATTGTTTTTCAGCAGGTAGGGATGAATGTAGTTGATTCCAAAAATGGCATAATCCCAGTCGGCGGAACTTCTTTCCAGAAAACGGGTATATACATAGTTGATATTCGGACGGTTATCAAAGTAATTGGAAAGGTTGCAATTCATGGCAACCGTGATTTTCCTTTGGCCGGCCAGCTCAATCAAATCGTCCGCAGGCTGTTTGATTCCGTGAAAATAGTAGTCGTATTCGTAATTGCTCCACGCCTTTTTATTGCCGCCCCAAAGCGGATTGAAATAGATATAATCTGCCGGAAAGGTTTCCATCTGATGTTTCACCGGAAAAATCAGCAGCAGGAAAAAGAGCGCTGAAAAACCGTATCTGAGAATTCTTTTTTTTGTTTTCAGGAATGAAAGAAACCTGCAGATTCCTGTAACCGAAAGGATGACAAGCGGAGGCATGGTGAACAGCATTTGCCGCACCCCGCTGTACAGATTGGATTTGATGGCCATGACATAAACCACAGGAAAAAGAAAAGCAAACAGGATAAAACCTTCAAAGAATTGCCGCTCGCCTGTTTTTTCCTTGAAAAAACTTCGTACATAAAACCAGAGAAACAGAAAAAAACCGGACAAAACAAACAGGGGGGTGGACATCAGCAACCATTTGGGCAGGTAATACCATGGCAACCCGACGCTCCAGAACATTTCCCCTTCAAAAATCTGCCGGATACCTACCTTGTAATGTTCCATTACGCGCAGGCTTTCCAGGGGATGCGTAATCACTTGCTGCAACGCATAGGGCCAGAACAACAATCCGCCAAAATAGCCGATCAGCAGGATTGCAACCCCCTGGCTCAGCAATCGGATGAAAACAGTTTTTTCTGCGAAGATTTGCTTGAAAAGTGATGGCTTCAAAACCAATACTGAAAACATACCGAGCGCCAGAAACGCAAAAAGTACAAATCCCCCTGCCCTGACTGAAACCGTAAAGGCAATAGCAGCGCCAAGCAGGATTGCCGTTCTCCATTGCGGACGGGGCATCTCTTTCAGGAAATTCACAATCAGCAGCAGTCCGGCGGTGTAGCCTGCGGTGAAGGGGATGTCTTTCAGGTTTCCAAAAGCCTGCCCTGCCAGGCGCGGCATGAAAACAAGCGAAAAAACCACAGCGGTTGCCACGTTCCATGAGCCGGTAATGTTTTTGGCAAGCAATCCCGAAAAAAGGAGAAGCAGCCAGAAAAAGGCAGCCCCGGTGAAATGCCTGACCAGAAATTCATTTTCGACTTGAAAAACCTGGTTGAAAAGTGCCGTGAAATTGTCAACCGACTGCCCGTAATATTTTAGATTGGTTACCGGTGTGTCGAGGCAACTTGCGTCTTTGCCTCCTGTAAAATACCAGTTGACCACCTGTTTTGCATGGGGATAATGCAATTGCTCATCCACATTCACTGCCGATTTTGGCGCTAAAAGCGCCAGAGCCACGGCAACAATGAAAAGGCTGTAATAAAAGCTTTTTTTTGCAGGGAATATGCGCCGGATTTCAGTCATAAATATCCCGGATAAAATAGAGCGGGCGGTTTTGCACTTCCTTGAAAATCCGGTAGATATACTCTCCAATCAATCCCAGAAAAGTAAGCTGAACCGAACCGAAAAAACTGATGGCAAGAAACGTTGACGACCAGCCAATCGGCGCCAGCCCCAACAGCTTTGACACCGCTATATAAACAATTGCGGCAAAAAAGATGAGAACGCCGGATAACCCGAGATAGAGACACAGCCTGATCGGCCATTTCGAGAAAGAGTAAATGGCATCGGCAGCCAGTGAAAACAGCTTGCGCCGGCTCATTTTGGGTTTTCCTTCCGGCCTGTCCGGCCTGTCGTAGAGTATAAATTCATGGCTGAATCCGATGAAATTCCGTATTCCGGGGAAGTAGCGGTTTTGCTCCGAGAATTTCAGAATGGCCTGATGCGCCTTTTGGTTGAAGATACTGAAATTTCCTGCCTGCTCAACCTGTTGTGCGCTGGTCAGCTTGCCGAAGATCCGGTGGAAGATATTGATATAGACCCTTTTGCCAAGTTTTTCATTCCGCGCTTCACGCACTGCGGAAACAATATCGGCGCCGCTCGTGCTGATTTTTTCAATCAACACCGGAACAAGCTCGGGCGGATCCTGAAAATCACCGTCCATGATGACTATGTAGTCCCCTTTTGCATAATTTATTCCGGCGGATAAAGCGGCCTGAAGTCCGAAGTTCCGGGAGAGGGAGACAATTTTCAGCCGGTTGTCCTTTTCGCGGAACTGAAGCAGTTTCTGCAGGGTGGAATCTGTGCTTCCGTCGTCCACACAGACAACTTCAAACGCCTCACCCGTTTCATTCAAGGTATTGAACAATTCCCTGAGCAGGCGCTCAATCAACAGCTCTTCATTCAGCAGGGGGATGACGACGGTAATCATATTTTATCGGTTTAAGCTTTATGTTGAGTTCCGGCAAGCGGCGGCGGAAATTCCATGTCCACAGACCCCATTCCGGTAATTTCCGGGCCCAGTTTTTCCGTGGAATTCATCATGTCTTCCCAGGTTACCTTTTGTCCGGTGTATGCAGCTGTTCTTCCCATAATTGCTGTGAGCGTTGAAATGGCAGTCCGTTCGGCCTCAACCACGGGCTGATTTGTCCTGATGGCGGTTACCAGGTCAATGTGCTCCTGAACGTAGGGCGAAACTTCCACCATTCCGGTGGGGCGCCCCTCTTTGTTTTTGGGATATTCATACTGCCATTTGATGCTTCCGTCGTGATTGTAAATGGTATTTACACAGTTTGTGTAGCCTTCCGTTCCGGTAATCAATTCTCCAAGCGTATTGGCGCAACCGTCAATCTGGCGCGACATGCTGTGGGAGAAAACGCCGTCCCCGTAATCGAAATCAATACTGAAAAAGTCATACTGATCGCCGGTGAGCCGCCTTACCCTGCCCCCGAATCCGATGGCGCTTTCCGGTTGCTTTCCGATAAACCAGTTGATGATGTCGATGTTATGTACGTGTGTGTCAAGGATATGGTCGCCGCACAGCCAGCAGAAGTTATTCCAGTTGCGGAGCATATATTCCATGTCGCTCCAGCCCTCTTCGCGCGTGCGGAACCAGACGTGCGACTGGAGCCACCACGCTTTGGCGGCGGTGATTTCGCCAATGGCGCCCGCGGCTACCTGCCGGTATGTTTCCAGGTAATCGCGCTGGTGCCTGCGCTGCGTTCCGGTAATAACCGACAGCCCCATGCTTTCCGCTTTTCTTGATGTGGCTATGATCTGGCGTGCGCCAACAGCGTCAACCGAGAGCGGTTTTTCCATGAAAACATGCTTTTTCGCCTGAATTGCAGCATCAAAATGTTCCGGCCTGAAATGCGGCGGCGTAACAAGCAGAACCACGTCCAGATCAACTTCCAGAAGTCTTTTGTATGCATCAAAACCCCAGAAGCAATTGTTTTTCGGAACTTCTGTCTGCTGCTCTGCGAGCTTGCTGTGGCAATCCCACACTTTATCCTCAAAAACATCGGCAAGGGCAACCAGTTCCAGGTCGTTGCCGGCGGCTAAAAAGTTGAGCGCTGCACCGGTTCCGCGGTTTCCGCACCCAACCAGTCCGGCGCGTAATTTCGGCCCGTCGGGGGCTTTGTTCAAAAGGGGCGGAAATTCATAATCAACCGTTTTTGTTCTTTTGCTGCACGAGCTCAGCGCACTGATGCCGGCCAGTCCGGCTGCTCCGGCAAGTGCGGTCGTTTCCAGAAAATTCCTTCGTGATAGTTGATTTTTATTCATGATATTTCTTATTTGTTTTCCTGTGTTGTCAATTCCGGGTCGTATTCGCAGATTACCCTGAATCCCACGTGATTGCAGTCGGAATACCACCAGATGCTTTTGGGGATTTGCGGGTCGGTTTCAAGCCACTCCCTGGTGCGGGTAAAATCGCGGCGCGCAATTCTCAAATCCTTTGCGCTGTTTTTGAAAGAGCCGCCCCGGATGACGTGCTCCATCCCTTCTCTTGGCCCGCGCGGGTTACTTACAACGCCCTGCGGATATTTTCCGTAAACCTGCGGGTCATAAAAATCGAGACAGAATTCCGCCACGTTGCCGAGCATATTTTTCAGTCCGAAAGGATTGGCGTGGACCAAAGCCGGGGGTTGTGTCCGGTGCGGACTGTTTTCCTGATAAATTGCATAGGAATTAATCCCGGTGGTGTCTGCCCCGAAAAGTTTATTCCAGAATCCCTCCTTTTCAAAATTCTTTGGCGAACCATCAAAGAAGTAGGGCCCTTGTGTTCCGCCGCGCGCGGCATATTCCCATTCGGCTTCGGTGGGCAGGCGGTATTTTTTCCCGGTGACATGGCTCAGCCAGCGGCAATAGGTTTGCGCCCCATGGTGCGTCATGGTGATTGCCGGCCTGGTTCCCATTCCCCAGCCCTGGTCGGGTGCACCCCACGGGGGAGTTGCCCCTGTGATGCCGTCGGTCTCGTCATCGTTTGATTCCGCTTCTTTTCTTCCCTGCGATCCGGTGGCGTTGAAAAATGCAATATACTCATTCCATGTCACTTCCACTTCGGCCATCCAGAAGTTGTTCACTTCCACCTCCCGCACCGGGCCTTCATCCGCACGGCGATACGGCTCGTTTGCCGGACTTCCCATGTGGAATTTTCCACCGGGAACGGCCTTCATGTTAAAAGAGACCGTAGTGCCCGGTATGGTTTCGGTGTAATCTTCAAAAGCTGTTACAGTGGCGGCTTCCCGGAAAAGCTCGTCGGGCGAGACGGCAGTCTCTTCAAGGGCAATTCCGGTTTCCCCGCGGTAGTGCCCGACCTCCAGGTGGCATTTTACGCAGGAATTTTTTTCCGGCTCCAGAACGTATTTCAGATGCTGTTCGGCGCCCGTGGCATCCAGACCGGCAGGGAACAGGTTGGTGTGACATTTCATGCATCCGTCCTCATACACAAAACGTTTTGCCGCTTCATCGTTGCGCTTTGCTTCCCAGTCAATTTCATCCAAGTCTTTGGTGACCAGAACATAGAGATCGTGGAACCCATGATATGCTTTTCTTGTGAGAAACCTGAATGTTTTGTCTTCCGGCGGAAGATGACAGTCGGTGCATTTGGGTGAAAACCCCGTGCGGTTACTGTTGTGGACAGATAATTTGAAGGTTGCATCGGCATGGGGATGGGCATGGCACAACGCACAAAACTCATCCGTAGATGTGTAATCAACACCCTTTTTGAAAAGAAATAAAAGTACAACAGCAGCCAGACCGCCTGAAATAAAAATGAAAAAGTGCTTCCGTTTAAGTGCCTTATCTGTCATTTTATGAATGTTTTACAACTATTTAAAGTGTCTGTATTTTTGTTGATCAATGGCTTCAACCCTTCGGATTGCTTATTATTTTCAACCAAAAATAGGCTTTTTTATGAAAACACAAACTTTTATTTCTTTTTTTAATGCTTTAAATATCAAATGTTTAAAATAAAAGTCTAACAAAAAAGCGAACAACAGCCAACTGACTGGTAATGTGCGGATAAATTCTTTATTTGGCTTATTTTTCAGGTGGTCAAAGCCACCAATAAAACAGTACCCGATTGTTCTCCTTGAAGACGGACTGGCAGAAAACGACTGGACAGGCTGGCAAGCTCTGACCAAAGAATTAGGGAGTAAAATAGAGCTTGTAGGCGATGACATCTTTTGTACCAACAAAAAGATATTACAGGAAGACATTGATAAAGGCGTGGCAAATTTTTAAGAGAACTTTCCTCATTAAGTGATGCTGCAAAGGCAGGATTTTTTTGAAAATAATCCTATTTTGTATCTGAAATTTTATAAGTAAATCCAAAAATATATAATATTTTACGGATTCAATTCCGAATTTATTGTATTTTTGTAGTATAGTATAATTGTTATGATACATAGAATATTAGAAAATACAGTTCGAGATAAGTTAAACACAGGTAAAGCAATCATATTGATGGGAGCCAGGCAAGTGGGAAAAACGACTTTGGTCAAAGAACTTTTCAAAGGTGCTGATGAAATGATTTGGCTTAATGGTGATGAGTTGGACATACAGAATCTTTTTGAAAATGTATCGGCTACGCGTTTGAAGCCTATTTTCGGGAATAAAAAATATGTTGTCATTGACGAAGCCCAGCGAATCAAAGATATTGGTCTAAAACTGAAACTTATCACAGATGAATTGTCCGAAGTACAGCTTATCGCGACCGGCAGTTCTTCTTTTGATTTAGCTAATGAAGTGAACGAACCGCTTACCGGGAGAAAGTGGGAATACAAAATGTATCCTATATCTTTTGCTGAAATGGTACAACACCATGGGTTGTTAGATGAAAAAAGATTATTGCCTCATCGTTTGGTCTATGGATATTACCCTGATGTAGTAAATAATCCAGGGGATGAAAAAGAAATTTTAAAACAGCTTTCAGACAGTTATTTGTATAAGGATATTCTGATGTGGGAGCAAGTCAAGAAGCCGGAAAAACTACTGAAATTGCTACAAGCGATTGCTTTTCAGGTAGGCAACCAGGTATCTTATTCTGAATTAGGTCAACTTTGTGGATTAGATAGCAAAACAGTAGAGAAGTACGTAGTGTTATTAGAGCAATGTTATGTTATTTTTCGCTTAGGCTCATTTAGCCGTAACTTACGAAACGAATTAAAAAACAGTAAGAAGATATACTTTTACGATAATGGTATTCGTAATGCTATAATAGCAGATTTTTCTTTAACAGAAAGCCGCTCTGACATTGGTGCGTTATGGGAAAACTATATTATATCCGAAAGACAGAAAAAACTGGAATACGACAAGATGTGGCGAAATAGCTGGTTCTGGAGAACAACAGACCGGAAAGAAATCGATTATATAGAAGAGGGTGATGGACAAATTCATGCATTTGAGTTTAAATGGAATTCTTCTGCTAAATATAAAATGCCTAAACAATTTTTAGAAAGCTACCAAGGTAGCGCCTTTTCAGTCATTACTCCTGATAATATGGAAGAGTTTTTATTGTGAGATACACTCAAATTAAAAATTGCACGAACAAAAAAAAGAAGAAAATGGCTTGCTGGCCTATGGGGTTATCTTTTGGATTTGCCGCTTAAAATTCCTGTTACGTAATCCGGATTTATGAAGAATGCCACAGCTCTCAGTAAAAATTTTCTCGTTCAAATAATTATTTTCCTGAAAAACGGTATGCAATTCCAAATCTGAAACCGGAATCGGATGTCCTTAACTGGTGATTTCCGGGTTCCAGTGGAAAGCTTAACAGGGTGTGGTGTTTGAAATAGGGATTTACGAAAAAGCCGATTGGTAAGTTTCTAAAATCATATTTGGCGCCCACGCCAACGATGGCTCCGATGCCGGATTGACTATCCATGTGATTGTCCGCACCGGTATCCATATCAAACAAAAGACCGGTATTCAGAAAGAAATATTTGAGAAAATTAAAACGGATAGTTGCCGGAATCTCAAGGATGCTGTTTGTGAGGTTAAATGGCTCCTGTCCTTCCGGGCCAAGCGAAGCGTTACTGTACCGGTAATTGAAACGACTGTATTCCAGTCCGGTTTCAAGGTCAATGGTTTTTGTGAGTGCCTGAATGTAGCTGATGCCCAGCGAGAAGAAACCTTTGCCATCATACCCTCCGGCGCCGGTTAGGCTTTTCCAGTGGAAAGCATCATTTTCCCCTAACCCGGAAAATGTGACGGCCAGCGCTTTTTGGGATGCCGATTGCTGTGCTTGTCCCGAGAAAGAAAAGAGTAACAAAAAAATAGTTGCGGATAAAAAAGTTGTTCGTTTCATAATGATTTTTTAAAATGCTTATTCTCCGTATAGATGAAAAAACTAACCAGAGGTTGCGTCATTTCAGAAGATTTTTCCTTCAATCCGGTCTTTGTGAAAATATTTCAAGCAATTAAATGGTTAATTTAGCCCCGAAAAATTGAAAAAGTATGCTTGAAATATGTGCAATTGCTTCGGGGAGTAACGGAAACTGTTATTATGCGGGCAATGAAAAAGGTTCCGTTTTGATTGATGCCGGAATTTCCTGCCGGCAGATTTTACAAAGAATGGATGAAAAAGGTTTGAATCCTGCCGGAATCCGAGCGGTTTTCATTTCACATGAGCATATTGACCATATCCGCGGCGCACGCGTTTTGGCGAAAAGACTTCATGTGCCGGTCTATTTTACATCCAAAACCTTTTATGCAACCGCCCGGTCGCTTCGCCCGGCATATACCCGGTTTTTTGAACCCGGAGAAACTGTTGTTACAGGTGATTTTGCTGTGCATTCCTTTTTGAAAAACCATGATGCTTCTGAACCGTGTTCTTTCCGGATTGAGCATTGCGGAATAAACATCGGTGTTTTTACAGATATTGGCGAGCCCTGCGGAAATGTGGTTTCCCATCTTGAAATGTGTGATGCGGTGTTCATGGAATCGAACTACGATGATGAAATGTTGCAGACAGGCGCTTATCCTTATCGCCTGAAACAGCGCATAGCATCCTCCTTTGGGCATTTGTCCAATGCGCAGTCGTTTGAGTTGCTGGAGAAAAGCGCGGGGCAGCAGTTGAAATATGTTTTTCTGAGCCACCTTTCGGCTGAAAACAATACTCCGGAACTGGCGCTGAATGCGCATTTGTCCCTGGCCAAAAAGTTTGAAATCAGGCTGACCTCAAGACATGCGGCAACGGATGTTTTTGAGCTTTCGTGCCCAGGTGTTTCCTAAAATTCAAAGACAGCGCCGCTGTGAAAAGTTTTGAAGTTTTTTCCCATCACTTCAGACAGAATTTTTGATGCATTCCCTCCGGTGCAGTGTCCGGTGATTAGCTGCATATCCGGATAGAGCCGGAGAATTGTTTCTCCGATTCCGGCAATTTCCGAATCAGATTCATAAATATTCTCCGGGTCGCTGTCAATCAGGTGAGTGCCGCCAATGCACGCAATAATTTTTGAATTTCCGAAATAAGCTGAGCAGGCATCTAAAATATTCAAAATACCGTTGTGCGAGCAGCCGGAAAACACGACCATTCCTTTTGGGGAGTTTACCGCTAAAACCAGTTCGTGCTGAAAATTATCCGGCTTTTCAATACCGGATTCAATCATAAACAGCTTGCGGTTTCCTTTCGGGAGACTATGAATTTTCGGAATTTTACTGATGATGCCTGTCTGTTCGCTGAACCGGAAATTTTCCTTAACCGGGATGAAGCGTTCGGGGTTTTGAGCCACAAGTGCATGATTTATTGTAATATCCCTTTTTGATGCGCGGCGGGTTGAAATGAATCTCTTCCCTTCAATGTTTGCCGCAAGAAAGATTTTTGCTTTTTTATTTACGGATAAAAATTGCTCCAGTCCGCCGGTGTGGTCAGCATGCCCGTGAGACAAAAGCACATGGTCAATGGCTTCAGTTGCAATCCCGAGCTTTTTTGCATTTTCGTGAAACTTTCCGGAAGCGCCCAAATCCAGAAGCCATTTGAGACCATTCGCCTCAATACAGATGCAGAGCCCGTGCTCGGTGAACAGGTTTTGCTCAGGGTGGGGATTGTTATCCATCAGAAAAGTGATTTTCATGGCGATGCTTTTAAACTTTTACATAGCTGCAAATATAACCAATCAGCAAAAATGAATAAGAGTATTTTTTGAACACTTGATTAAAATTATTTTCTGAAAAGCTGAAATTCCAAAAATAATTCCATGAAATTAAACTCCTCCCGGAGTTCAATTAGTTTGGGTATAAACCTTTCTGAAGAACCAGAACGACATAGGTGTTTAATATTTTTTGAAGTTCTATCCGGCAGGAAAACCGGTGTTTTGGTTAAAACCGGCAGGATATTGTAACTTTGCGGCTTAAAAATAAAAAGATGAACAAGGATTTGATATTGAGAGAAAAGCTGGCCATTCAACGGACCCATTTGGCCAATCAAACCACATTGCTATCCTATCTGAGAACGGCGCTCTACTTTTTTGTGGCGGGATTGAGCATTGAGCAGTTTTTTAACATGGAACATTCCGTCATCAGCATCATCTTTTTTGGCTTTGCCATTATCATTGCCCTATACGGAATGCTGAATTATTTTACCCAGCGAAAAAGCATTGATCAAAGCAAAAAAAATATTGGCGACTACAAACTTGAATATATCAATGATGACAATATTTGACATTGCCCGGAAAAGCGCTTGAACCAAAATAACTTTGCCTGGATTTTAATGTGTTTCCCAAAGACATGGCTCCATTTTAAAACCGGAAAACTGCGCTTCAAATGATGAGTCCAGAGGGCTGCAGGCATAAACGCCTATCCCCGAATGGTGAACCGGCCTGTGCAGGTGCAAAATCCGCATTTGCCTGAACTTGGAACCATCTTTCGCATATTCAATAAAAACATCCTGGCCTTTGAGGCTTAACCGGTAATTCATCTGGTTCACCGGAAAAGGAATGTCGGTCGTTGCCCAGTCGGAATAGCCCAGATTGGTTACCACTGAACCCAATCGCGCAAATCGCTCATTTTCATGCTCCACGGAAACTTTCACCCAGTTTTCATCATCGGTGTAAAGCAGTATTCCGCACTGATCATACTGCCCTTTGGTTTGAAACACTGTTTTTACGCTGAACGTGAAATCACCCTCGATTTTTGTCAGAAAAGCCGGTGCGTCCGCTTTTCGGAATCCGTAATGGGTGCGCTGCCAGAAATCGGTTTCCGGTTCGGTAATGATTTTTAAACCCTCATCTTTCAGTTCATATTTTTTGGGCGGATTAATCCAGTAATAATTTTTCAGATTCATTTTCACTCTTTTTTGCTTGTACTATCTGCAAATAAAGAAATTTTTACCGGATTCGTTCCATTTGTCGTCCGTTAAATTTGAATCTGCTTCCGGCTCAACTTTTAAGCGGGTTGAACTGTTATTTTAACGTGGATAATTTTGTGCCAAAAGCGCTGTTTCCGAATGTTTTCACATCGAAATTTATCCCGTGTCTTAGCGCTTTGTTGCATGGCCTCAGAAAATTCAAAATGTTTTCATTTAAAAAATAATTTATTATGACACAAATAGTTAAAATAATTTCCAGTGAGCATCTCACACATGATGTTTTGAGAATTGTTGCCGAAAAACCTGCCGGACTTACCTATATTCCCGGACAAGCGGTTGATATTTCCATCAATACACCGGACTGGCAAAACGAACTCAGGCCTTTTACATTCACCTCTTTGCCCGGCGAAGATCACATCGAATTTACAATTAAAACGTATCCGTCACATCAGGGGGTAACCAACCAGCTGCTTTCGCTTGGCAAAGGCGACGAGCTGATAATTCATAAACCTTTCGGTGATATTCATTATAAGGGAGAAGGGATTTTCATTGCCGGCGGTGCGGGTGTAACCCCTTTTATTGCCATTTTCAGGAATCTGGAAAAACACCATGAAATCGGAAACAGTAAACTGATTTTCGCCAATAAGACCAAAGCAGATATTATTTTAGAAGAAAAATTCACCAAACTGCTTGGTGAAAATTTTATCAATATCCTTTCAGATGAAAATTATCCGGGCTATGCGCACGGTTATATCAATGCCGAATTTCTGAAAAAGCAGATGGATGGCAATCTGAAATATTACTATTTGTGCGGGCCTGATCCCATGATGGATGCTGTTGAAAAACAACTGGCATCCTTGGGGGTTGCAGAATCATCCATTGTAAAAGAGGGGTTTTAGTTTTTCAATTGAAATATCCTTTGTTCCAGTTCCCTCAAATTCAGTTGAGTTTGAGGGAACTGTTGTTTCTTCGCCGGAAGTTTTTAAAAAACATGAGTTCAAAAGTTGTATATTCACAGCTTGAAATTATCGTTTTGTCAGGTTTAAAAATTTTGAACAATGAAAAAAATAAAAATACTTATAGCCGGAATCGGCGGAGTGGGAGGTTATTTCGGAGGTTTGCTCGCAAAACATTTTCAGGAAAAAGAAGCAGTTGAAATCAGCTTTCTGGCCCGGGGAGAACACCTGAAAGCTATCCGGGAAAACGGGCTAAAAGTGATTAAAGGCAAAGAAGAGTTTGTTTGCAAACCGAAAACAGCCACAGATGATCCTGCGGAAATTGGAGTGGTTGATTATGCAATCCTCTCCACGAAAAGTTATGATCTGGAAGATGTCCTGTTGCAATTGCAGCCTTCCGTAAACCGGGAAACTGTCATTTTGCCGCTGCTGAACGGAGTGGATACCCGTGAAAAGATTAAAGCTTTTTATCCTCAGAATCTGGTGTTGGACGGCTGTGTTTATATCGTTTCGCGGATTAAGGAACCCGGAGTTGTCGAAAACAGCGGCAATGTTCAAAAACTGTGTTTCGGGCTGAAAAATTACACGGATGAAAAACTCGAAAAAATTGATTCGCTGTTTAAGGAGGCGGGGATCGATTCCCGTTTCTCAAAAAATATTTCCACGGCTATCTGGGAGAAATATATTTTTTTGTCGCCTTTGGCAACAATCACTTCAGCCTATGATAAAACAGCCGGTGAAATCGTTGCAAACGAAGAGTATTTCACAACATTAAAGAAAATGGTTGAAGAGGCAAAGCAACTGGCAGTGGCAAAGCAGGTCAGTCTGCCGGAAGATATTTTTGAGAAAACCATTTCAGTCATGGAGGCATTGTCTTATGAAACGACCACTTCAATGCACTCGGATTACAAAAATAACAAACCAAAGACCGAAATAGAAACACTCACCCGCTATGTGATTGATGAAGGGAAAAGACACAATGTCAAAACTCCGGTTTATTCGGGAATGTATGAGATACTGGCGAAGAGACACGGGTGATTGTCGATAAAATTGCCCACGGTTGAAACCGTGGGTAAAAAGTATTCATTTCAACAAATGGCAGATTTCAGGCAAATATTGACACAGCACTGGGGATTTGATGATTTCCGTCCGTTGCAGTTAGAGATCATTCAGTCGGTTGCTGCGGGGAAGGATACCCTGGGATTGATGCCGACGGGCGGCGGCAAGTCGGTTACCTTTCAGGTCTATTCCCTTTCACAGGAGGGAATCTGCATTGTGGTTACGCCGCTCATTGCCCTGATGAAGGATCAGGTAGAGAATCTTCAGAGCAAAGGAATCCGGGCATTGAAAATTCACAGCGGCATGTCGCAGATGGAGATAAAAGTGGCCATGGACAATGCGGTGTGGGGCGATTATAAGTTTCTCTACGTTTCCCCTGAGCGGCTCAACGTTGAATATTTCAGGGAGCGCCTTCAGAAAATGAAGGTAAACCTCATTGCGGTGGATGAGGCGCACTGTATTTCGCAGTGGGGTTACGATTTTCGGCCAAGTTACTTGAATATCATTCAATTGCGCGAACTGTTGCCCGGGATAAATTTTCTTGCACTGACAGCCACGGCAACGCCGAAAGTTACGGATGACATTCAGGATAAACTTGGATTCAAAGTGCCGAATGTGCTGAAGATGTCATTTCATCGGGAAAACCTGAGTTATCTGGTGCGTTTGCGCGAAGATAAAATGGGCTACCTGCTGGAAACCCTGAAAAAGACGAAAGGCTCGGGGATAGTCTATTCGCGGAGCAGAAAAGGAACCCGTGAAATTGCGGCGGAGTTGCGAAAGAACGGAATTTCGGCTGACTTTTACCATGCGGGGCTGAGCAATCTGGTCCGCCATCGGAAACAGGACGAGTGGCTTTCCGGGAAAACGCGGGTGATCGTGGCTACCAACGCTTTTGGAATGGGAATAGATAAGCCCGACGTGCGGTTTGTTGTGCATTTTGACTCGCCCGATTCGCTGGAAGCCTATTTTCAGGAAGCGGGAAGAGCCGGGCGCGACGGACAAAAAGCGGCGGCGGTATTCCTGTTTAATGATGCCGACAAAACCAAGCTGAAAAAACATGTTTCGGTTGCTTTCCCGGCCGTTGAAAATATCAAGCGGATTTATCAGGCATTGTGCAATTATTTTCAAATTGCCGAAGGTTTCGGGAAAGGGCAGTCGTTTGCATTCAGCCTTCAGGATTTTGCACAATCCTTCCGGTTTCAGCAAACCATGGTGTATAACAGCCTGAAGATTTTGCAGCAGGAGGGTTATCTCGAATTCACGGAAGATGTGGATAGCCCCTCGCGGATTTACTTTATCGTTTCGCGGGATGATCTCTACAAATTCCAGGTTGCCAATGCCACTTTTGACATATTTATAAAGCTGATTCTCCGTTCATACACCGGCCTTTTCAACGGCTATGTCTATATCAGCGAAGAACTGCTGGCAAAACGTGCAGGGATTGATCTGGAAACGGTATATAATTTTCTGAAACACCTGCGGAAATCCAAAATCATTGATTATGTGCCGCGGAACCAGACGCCTTTTATCTATTTCAGCAAGGAGCGAATCAGTCAAAGCCGGCTGAAAATTTCCAGGGAAAACTATGATTTCAGAAAAAGAGACTTTCAGGAGCGGATAAATGCGGTGATCCATTATGCCACGGGAAAAACTACCTGTCGCAGCCGGCTGCTTTTAAACTATTTCGGAGAAACCGACTCACCCGACTGCGGCGTTTGTGATGTCTGTCAGGCCATGCAAAACATGGGATTGAGCGCTTTTGAATTCCGGGAAATCAGTCGCGAAGTGGAGAAAATTCTGGAAACCCCGCGCACCTATGAAAACGTGCTGCTTAAGCTGAAGGGTAACCGCGAAAAAGCGATGAAAGTGCTGAAATGGCTACTGGATAACCGGGATATTCTGTTGCGCGTTGACCGGAAACTGGAGTGGAAAGTTTGAGTGCACAGGCGCTTTTTTCTTCAGCTACTCCAAAAATCTTTATTACTTTTACGCGATTTTACATTTTGTGAATTTATGAATCACGGGGATTTACATGCGGTTGTTTACAGTAAAAATGTGGTGGAGTTCGTCACGGTTGCCAATGAATTCTGCGGACTGATTGAAAATGTCAATCGTTTTCCGGCGGAACAAAACCTGAGGACACTCCGGAAAATGCTGCCCCTTTTGTATCTGAAGGCAGTTTTGCTGCCCGAAACGGAAAAATTTCTTGAAGAGGAACTTGAGAACTATGTGACAGAGCTTGATTACAATGTGTTGCATCAGCGTTGGCTGGTTTCACTCGGAGAATACGACAGCTATTACGAAGTTTTCGACCCTGAAATTCAGTTTGGCGAAGAGACCGTTACTGCAAGCATTTCCGAAAGTTTACTGGATATTTATCAGGATTTGAAAGATTTTCTGATAGCCTACAGCTTAGGCGACGAAGAGATAATGAACGATGCCTTGTATATCTGCTGGCTGCATTTTGAGGAGTTTTGGGGGCAGCGCCTGGTGAATGTTTTGCGCCCCATTCATCAGCTCATAATCAACAGGACAGAGTTTCCGGTGCACGGACAAAGCAACGAAGAGATAAAACCCGGAGAAGGAAACCCGAAATGGCTGGATAAATTTTGGGGTACTTTTTCAGATGAAGACGAAGATGATGTTTAAAGAAAGTATAACAGACAAGGAGTTGACAAGTCTCCCGCTGAAATGGTTCGGGGGAGATATTTATGTGATTGACAGAATGGAGCAGATTGACGATGTGGCTGAATTTTTATCGATGCAGCCGGTGATCGGATTTGATACCGAAACCAAACCTTCGTTCAAAAAAGGGGTGGTCAACAAAGTGGCGCTGCTTCAGCTCTCAACACTCAACGAAGCATTTTTGATCCGGGTGAATAAAATCGGATTGCCCGTATCCCTGCAAAAAATTTTCACCAATCCGAAGATTATTAAGCCGGGAGTTGCCATTCGCGACGACCTGAAAGGGCTTCAGGAATACAGGAATTTCACTCCCCACGGATTTGTGGAATTGCAGGACTATGCAAAGGATTTGGGAATCAATGATTTCAGTCTGAAAAAAATGACGGCTATTGTATTGGGATTTCGCATTTCCAAATCCCAGCAGCTCTCCAACTGGGAGGCCGATATCCTTTCGGATGCCCAGAAGAGGTATGCCGCAACCGATGCCTGGGCTGCTTTACAGATTTATCAAAATTTACCGGATTATTGAAAAATGAACGAAAAACTGATAAAGGTTGTATTGAAATCGGGGAAAGACCTGTCGTTGAAGCGTTTTCATCCCTGGGTTTTTTCCGGGGCAATCAAAAAAATATACGGTCAGGTGGCAGAGGGCGACCTGGTGGCTGTTTTTTCCAACAAAGATAAGTTTCTGGGAATCGGGCACTACCAGATTGGCTCCATTGCGGTGCGGATTGTCACTTTTTCCGATACGGAGCCTGATTATAATTTCTGGAAAGCTAAAATTCAGAAAGCATGGGATTATAGGAAAAATCTGGGTTTCGGGCAGAATGCTAAAACCAATGTATTCCGGCTTATTCATGCGGAAGGGGACGGTTTGCCCGGACTGGTTGTGGACTTTTACAACGGAACGGCAGTGATGCAGATGCATTCGGTGGGGATGCATCTCATTCGTCATGAACTGGTCGGGGCATTGCAGGAAGTGCTTGGTGATTCCCTGAAAGCGGTCTATGACAAGAGCGAAAAAACCCTTCCTTTTAAAGCGGATATTCAGCCAAAAGATGAGCTCCTTTTTGGAAATTCGGAAAGCAACGAAGTTCTTGAAAATGGGCTGAAATTTAAAGTGGACTGGGAAACCGGACAAAAAACAGGTTTTTTTATTGACCAGCGCGAAAGCAGAGGGTTAGTTGAGCATTATGCGCAAAATCGCGATGTGCTGAATATGTTTTGCTACACCGGCGGCTTTTCCGTTTATGCCCTGCGCGGCGGAGCACGGATAGTGCACTCGGCGGACGCTTCGGCAAAAGCGATGGAGCTGACCGCCGAAAATGTGGAGATAAATTTTCCGGCGGATTCGCGGCATAAGTCAATTACGGGCGATGCCTTTGAATTGCTGAAGGATATTCAGGATCAGTACGATCTGATTATTCTTGACCCGCCGGCTTTTGCGAAACACCGCAATGCGCTGCACCAGGCGTTGCAGGGCTACAGGCGAATCAATGGCGGCGCTTTCAGACAAATCAGAAGCGGCGGAATCTTGTTCACTTTTTCCTGCTCGCAGGTGGTTTCCAAAGAGATGTTCCGCGAATCGGTATTTTCTGCGGCTGCAACCGCCGGGCGAACGGTGCGCATCATGCACCAGCTCACCCAGCCTGCCGATCATCCGGTGAATATTTACCACCCCGAGAGCGAATACCTGAAAGGCCTTGTGCTTTATGTGGAGTGAAAAACAACCCAATTTTTCACAGATTGATGAACGAAAAAAATAAAAAAATGGATGGACATAACAGAGCAGAACAGTTACATGCTGAATTAAACGGAAAATCAATTGCTGAGAAAATGGCATACCTGGTGAAAAATTATGCCGGCAAAGTGGTGTTCACCACCAGTTTCGGTTATGAAGACCAGGTGATTACCGATATGATTTTCAGGGATGATTTGCCGGTGGAGGTGATTACCATTGACACCGGGCGCATGTTTGAGGAAACCTACAAGGTTTTTCTGAAAACAAGGGAAAAATATGGAAAAACCATCAAGGTTTATTTTCCGCCAACCGAAGAAGTGGAAAAGCTGATGACCGAAAAAGGGCCATACAGTTTCTATGAATCGGTGGAGAACCGCAAGGAGTGCTGCTACATCAGGAAAGTCATTCCGTTGAAACGCGCATTGAAAGGCCATGAAATCTGGATTACCGGACTGAGGGCGCAACAGTCGGAAGTGCGCAGCCATCTGCATGATTTTGAGTGGGATGAAAGCAACCATATCCTGAAATATAACCCGCTTCTGGAATGGTCACTCGATGAGGTGAAGAAATACGTGAAAGAGAACAATGTTCCCTACAATGCGCTGCACGACAGGGGGTTTGTCAGTATCGGCTGCGAACCGTGTACGCGCGCCATCAAACCCGGTGAAGATTTCCGCGCCGGGCGCTGGTGGTGGGAGCGCAACACGGGAAAAGAGTGCGGACTGCACGAAAACGCATAATTCGCCGGTTTATTCCGGCAGGTTGATTTTTTTCAGGTATGCTGCAAGTTCCTCTGAAGCGTTTTCAAGGGCTGAAATAACATCTTCTATGAGCCAGGGAATGGTTTTCATCCGGTTGCTCTGCGACAACAACTGAATTTCATTGAGTTTTTTGCCGGTTTCTTCCATCATAAAAACCAAAACGGACGACTTCATGGTATGTGCTTCCTTGGCAAGATTTTCATTTTCCCCGTTTGTGAAAAATCGATTGAGATTTGAAACGAAATCAGGGATCTGATTCAGAAAAATTTCAATCAAATGTTTTTTAAATGCCAGATCGCCATCTGAGACTTCATCCACATATTGCAGTTTTACATATTTTAGCTGATCATTCATTTTTTTTAATTGTGGCGAAAATAAACAATATT
>CAZVAD010000030.1:0-3779 GCA_964624645.1 uncultured Mariniphaga sp. | reverse complement strand
CTTGATATTTTGAAGGAAATTTTTTCTATTTGTTTTAGGCTGTGCACTTATTTAATATTATCATGTAAATTTGTAAAATTGAAAACTCAGGATTATGAAACTTACAGCACTGAATAAGGTACACCGGGACGCCGGAGCCAAAATGGCCGGATTTGCCGGATTTGAAATGCCCATTGAATACAGCGGCATCCGGGATGAACATCTGACTGTACGCAACGCAGCCGGCGTTTTTGATGTTTCGCACATGGGCGAATTTTGGGTGAAAGGCCCCCGGGCGCTGGATTTACTGAAAAAAATATCATCCAACGATCCTTCGGTTTTGCTGCCGGGACAGATACAATACACCTGTTTCCCGAACGGACAGGGCGGCATAGTGGATGATTTACTTGTCTATTGCTTTGATGCTGAAAAGTATATGCTGGTAGTGAATGCTTCCAACACGCACAAAGACTGGGAATGGATCAACATTCAGAATGAATTTGAAGCGGAACTGGAAGATGCTTCTGACCGGTTGAGTCTGCTGGCTGTGCAGGGGCCGTTTGCTGAAAAAACCGTACAAAAATTGACAAACATCCCGTTGCACGAAATAAAAACCTATCGTTTCGTTACCGGCGAAGTTGCAGGCATTCAGCATGTCATTATTTCGGCAACCGGCTACACCGGCGCCGGAGGTTTTGAATTGTACTGCGGGAATGATAACGCCGTAAAATTGTGGAATGCCGTTTTTGAAGCCGGCGAAGAATTCGGGATCAAACCCGTTGGGTTGGGAGCACGGGACACGCTCCGGCTCGAAATGGGGTATTGCCTGTACGGAAACGATATAAACGATACCACTTCGCCCGTTGAGGCCGGCCTGGGCTGGATTGTCAAATTCAGTGACGACCGCCGGTTCATTGACCGTGACTTTCTGATGCAGCAGAAAAAGGAGGGCGTGTTGCGGAATCTTCGCGGATTCGTGCTGCAGGAAAGGGGAATTCCCCGTCAGGGATATGAAATAGTCGATGCCCGCGGAGAGACCATCGGGAAGGTAACTTCGGGAACCCTTTCGCCTGTTTTGAATCAGGGAATCGGGATGGGATATATCGGAAAAGGGCATTCTGCCGTGGGAATGGAAATTTTTGTTAAAATCAGAAATAAAATCATTCCTGCATGCATCGTAAAACTGCCGTTTATCTAAAAGATTTATAAATTCACCAAAAATTTTCAAGAATGAAAAAACATAATTTTTATGCCGGGCCATCCATTTTGCCCGAGTTTACAAAGAAACAAACAGCGGAAGCTGTGTTGAATTTTGCCGGAACCGGCCTGTCCGTGATGGAAGTTTCGCACCGCAGCAAAGAATTTATTGCAGTGATTGAAGAAGCCCGTACGTTGGTCAAAGAGCTGCTTCAGGTGCCCGAAGGTTATTCGGTGCTTTTTCTTCAGGGAGGCGCCAGTTTGCAGTTTTTGATGGTTCCTTACAATCTGATGGGGAAAAAGGCGGCTTATCTGAATACCGGAGCATGGGCATCGAAAGCAATGAAAGAGGCGAAATTTTTTGGTGAAGTAGTGGAAGCAGCCTCGTCAAAAGATGCAAATTTCAATTATATTCCCAGGGATTATGAAGTTCCTGCCGATGCAGATTATTTGCACATCACGTCCAACAATACCATTTTCGGAACAGAACTGCTGGCAGACCCCGATGTGGCTGTCCCGCTGGTTGCCGATATGTCTTCCGATATTTTCAGCCGCCCGGTGGATGTGGCGAAATATAATTTGATTTATGCCGGTGCACAAAAGAATCTTGGCCCTTCGGGAGCAACGCTGGTGATTGTAAAGGATGAAGCCCTCGGAAAGGTGGATCGCCCCATCCCGACAATGCTCAGCTATAAAACACATATTGATGCCGGCTCAATGTTCAATACCCCGGCAACACTGCCTGTTTATGCATCCCTTCAAACGCTGAAATGGCTGAAGGAAAACGGAGGCGTGGAAGCTATTGAAAAAGTGAATGCCGAAAAGGCAAACCTGCTTTATAGCGAGCTGGAGAGAAACAAGCTTTTTGTTCCGACAGTACCCAATCCCGAAGACCGTTCGCGCATGAACGTAACGTTTGTGATGGCTCCGGAATATATCGAACTGGAAAAAGAGTTCCTTGATTTTGCCACCTCCAAAGGGATGGTCGGGCTGAAAGGACACCGGTCAGTTGGCGGTTTCAGGGCTTCCATATACAATGCAATGCCCTATGAAAGCGTGAAAGCGCTCATAGAGACCATGCAGGATTTTGAAAAAAACAAATAGGCAAAATGCAGGACATGTTCCTGCATTTTTAAATAATATTCTATGGCAGATATAAAACCCTTCCGGGGATTGCGTCCCCCGAAAGAGATTGTACGCGAACTGGCGTCTCTCCCCTATGATGTGATGAACTCCGAAGAGGCTGCACAAATGGCCGCAGGAAAAGAAAAATCACTGCTGCGGATTACACGCGCCGAGATTGAATGTCCCGGTGTGCAGGATGTTCATTCCGAAGAGGTTTACCGCAAGGCGCTGGAGAATTTCAACACTTTTCAGGAAAAAGGATGGCTGGTGCAGGATGAAAAACCAAGGTTTTACATCTATGCCCAAACCATGGATGGCCGCACGCAGTATGGCATTGTCGGCGGCGCTTCATGTGCAGATTACGAAAACGGACTGATAAAAAAACATGAGCTGACCCGGCCGGATAAAGAGGAAGACCGGATGGCGCTCACCCGTTACCTGAATGCCAACATCGAGCCGGTATTCTTCACTTATAAGGCTGTGCCGGAAATAGATGCCATTGTTGCCGATTGGGTGGAGTCCAATGAACCGGACTACGATTTTGTTGCTGGTGATGGTTTCGGACACCATTTCTGGGTCATTGGCGATGATGAAAAAAACCGCGAGATTCAGGCGCTTTTTGCGGCAAAGGTTCCCTGCACCTATGTTGCCGACGGGCATCACCGCACCGCCGCTGCTGCGCGCATCGGCATGGAAAGAAAGGCGCAGAACCCGGAACACACGGGAGAAGAGGAATACAACTATTTCATGGCTGTTCATTTCCCGGACAACCAGTTGCAGATTATAGACTACAACCGGGTGGTTACCGACCTGAACGGACTCCCGGAAGATGATTTTCTCTCGGAATTGAACAAGGCTTTTATCATTGAGAAAATTGACACGGAAACCTTTAAACCTTCCCGGCTCCATGAATTCGGGCTTTACCTCGGAAAAAGCTGGTACAGGCTGACGGCAAAAGAGGGGACTTTCAATGATGACGATCCGATTGATGGTTTGGATGTAACCGTTTTGTCGAAACACGTTTTGGAACCTTTGCTGAATATTACCGACCTGCGCACCTCTCAGCGCATTGATTTTGTGGGCGGAATCCGCGGAACCGGTGAATTGAAAAAGAGGGTGGACTCCAGAGAAATGAAGGCAGCATTTGCACTCTATCCGGTATCTATGCAGCAGCTCATCAACATTGCCGACAGCGGAAACATCATGCCCCCAAAAACCACATGGTTTGAACCAAAACTCCGTTCCGGGCTGGTAATCCGCAAATTGGACTGATGCGCGTTGTTTTCAAGGCCTATAATTTATGATGAAAAGGAGGAATTAGACAAGCTTAAAAATTCCCCACTGGCGCAAATTTGCAATTTGTGCCTTGCCCGGTAGGGCAAAAACTTACTGTTTCTTGTCTTTTGTTCACGCCCTTTCAGGACTTTTTATTCGCTACATCTATTATCGCAGGACTAACTTCGTGCGCCTCAGTTATC
>CAZVAD010000029.1:0-23070 GCA_964624645.1 uncultured Mariniphaga sp. | reverse complement strand
TGATTTTCATGGAAAACTCCGGCGGATAGATATAAGTGTTCCGCACCATGAACTCCTTCAGAATATCATTCTGAATGGTGCCGGAAAGCTGCTCCAGCGTTGCGCCCTGCTCCAGTCCGGTAACAATGTAAAAAGCCATGATGGGCAGCACAGCGCCGTTCATCGTCATGGAAACCGACATTTTGTCGAGCGGAATCTGATCGAACAGGATTTTCATGTCAAGGATGGAGTCGATGGCAACCCCGGCTTTTCCCACATCACCCACCACCCGCGGGTGGTCGGAATCGTAACCCCGGTGCGTGGCCAGGTCGAATGCCACAGACAGCCCTTTTTGCCCGGCTGCAAGATTTCTGCGATAGAATGCATTGGATTCTTCGGCAGTTGAAAATCCGGCATACTGGCGGATTGTCCACGGCCTCATCACATACATGGTGCTGTATGGCCCGCGAAGAAACGGTGGCAGCCCTGCAGCAAAATCAAGGTGCTCCATGCTTTCCATATCCTCTTTTGTGTAGAACGGCTTCACCGGAATCTGCTCCGGAGTTTGCCAGTGGGTTTCAACGTTGCTTTTGCCAATCCGCTTCTCAGCGCTTTTCTGCTGAAGGATTGTCTGAATGTCTATATTTTTAAATTGTGGATTCATATTTGAATTTTTAGTATTGAGACTAAGCGTATCAAGTATCAAGATTAGGAATTAAGGTAATTTTTAAAACTAAAAAGCATTTTTTGAATTTCCTGAATTTTATCAATGTTTTTAACCATCTCTTCTTCTTTATAATAATTCATGTCAAATCCTGTATAAATCAAAGATTCTAACTCATATGCCGATCCTGTTGCAATATCAATAAATCTGGAAAAATCTTTGCTGCTTCCTCTCCCTGCGCCTTCAGCTATATTGGAAGTTATTGAAATAGCTGCTCGTTTCATTTGAGAAGCTAATACAAACAATTCCTCTTTAGGAAAACTTTTAGTTAAAAGGAAGATGTCTTTAGCAAAAACTCTGCTCTTTTGCCAGATTTTTAATTCTTTGAAATTATGCATAAAATTTATCTTATATCTCTTTGTCTTGTGTCTTATATCTGGTGTCTAATCATCTTCGTGCCTTAGTGTCTTTGTGTTCAGACTCCCAACTGTTTTTGATATTCCTTCAACTCTTCCAAAGCATTGCTTTTCACATGGATGAAGTTTTTGATTCCCCGGGCTTCCAGGTCGGATTTGCAGTCCGGGTTTCCGGCAATGACCAGAATCTCGTCGTTCAGCAGTTCGGCTGCCTGCGGTGCAAATGCTGCATACTCATCGTCGGAACTGCACAACACAACAATATCCGCTTGTTTTTCGCGGGCTGCTTCCACGCCTTCCTTCACACTCCGGAAACCGTTGTTGTCAATCACTTCAAAGCCTGCCACGGCAAAAAAGTTACAGCTGAACTGTGCCCGCGCCTTGCGCATGGCAAGGTTACCCAATGTGAGCATAAATGCTGCCGGACGTCTGTTTGCCCGGGCAAACAGGTCGGTCTTGTAGCGCAAAGCTTCAAAAGGTTGTGCCACGCGATAGGGTTTCAGTGTTTCCGCTTCGGCATCTTCAGCAGAAAGATCCGTTGCCTGAAACACCTGCTGCGGAAATTCATCTTTGATAACTTCCGAAAAGTTCGGAAACTGATTCACGCCCAGAACATTTTCGCGGCGAAGCGAAACATTGGCATCACGTTTGGCAGCAACCGCCTTTATTTCAGCCTGAATGAAACCTTCCCTGAATGCTTTCACAAACCCGCCCTTTTCCTGAACCTGCAGGAACAAATCCCATGCGTGCTCAGCGAGCGATGCGGTAAGGCTTTCAATATAATAGGAGCCTGCCCCCGGGTCGGCTACCTTGTCCAGGTGAGCCTCTTCTTTTAGCAGAATCTGCTGATTCCGGGCAATGCGCTCCGAAAAATCGGTGGTATCTTCATAAACCGCATTAAACGGCAGCACGGTAATGGAATCGGCGCCTCCCAACACAGCCGACATGGCTTCCGTCTGGGTGCGCAGCATGTTCACATACGGATCATAAATTGATTTATTGTATGCATTGGTTTCGCTGTGAGCGATCATTCTGGCAGAATCTTCATGTTCCGGGCTGTAGGCTTTGACAATCTGCGCCCACAACAACCGTGCAGCCCGCAATTTGGCAATTTCCATGAAATAGTTGTTCCCGATACCAAAGTTGAATTTGATGTTTTTTGCCACATCATCCACTGTCAGTCCCGCTTCTGTCAGTCCTGAGAGGTATTCAACCCCCTGAGCCAGTGAAAATGCCAGCTCCTGAACAAGGGATGCCCCACTGTCGGCAAAAGTTTTTCCATGCACAGAAATCACCCTGAAATTTTCAAGGGCAGCAGTTTTTTCAATGGCCTCTTTCAGTGCGCTGAAAGCATCGGGCACCAGTTTCCCTTTGAAAACCAGCGATCCGATCGGGTCAGCAGAAGAAGAGCCATAAATTTTTCCGGCATCCTTTTTCTGTGCGGCAACAAATTCAGCAAAAACAAGAGCGATGTTGCAGGATTTGCAACCGCATGAAAAGTTGAGTTCAACCGCTTTGGTACAAATGTCCTTCAGAAGAATCTCCAGGCCTGCTGATGTAACTTCGGCCCGGCAATCAAAAATGAAGCCCAATGAAGTGATCCCTTTCCCCAAAATATCTAACGCCTTTTTATTGGCTTCAGCAAAATCCCTCACGATAATATCCTGACGAACATGCCAGTCATTGCCACGCGCTTTATTGCCCCGGGCATATGGAAAATCACCGGGAAGCGCATCGGAATATTTTGCAGCATCAGGGACGTGGCGACGATAATAGGGAAGTACGTTTATTCCTTCATAAGTTTTCCAAACCAGAGCCCTTTCGTAATCTCTTCCTTTCAAGTCAGCATGAATTGCCGCCTCCCAGGTTTCGTCCGAAACCGGGGGAAATCCGGCAAAAAGCTTTTGATCTTTATCTGCCATATTGATAACTGTTTAAATTCAAAAGGCAAATTTAGCTTATTTACAAGTTTGAACGCCAGAAAACAGGCTGTTTTCAGGAATTGTTAAGATATACTCATCTTTCTGTGAATTAAAGACTTGCTGGTCTGATTTATTGTGCCGGATATTTGGAACAGATTGCAACCAAATCAAAAGGTCAGCCGGTATTTCCCTGTTTCCGGGTTGTCCGGACAGTGTCCGGATTTTTGAGCGTCCCGCATAGCAAATAAAAAAAGGGAAAGCAGTCAATGTTGCTTTCCCTTTTCATCGCCCGGAAGGACTATGCGTATAAAAATCGTTTGATCTTTTTGGTAGGTGTTTTCTCAAAGGGTATGGGCTGCAGAACCACATACTGCAATCTGGAAAATTTATTCAGCTCGGCATTCACCTTTTCATGTATTTCCTTTAAAATATCATCGGATAAATCCTGAATGTACTGGTATGTTTCTACTTTCAGCTGTTTAAAATACTGTTCAACTTCCTCCATGTTGAGATGCACCATAGCCACCAGTTTTCCCTTTTTTTCCAGAACAAGCGATTCGAGCACAAAGCGCATCTTGTTGATTATCGATTCAATTTCCTCCGGATAGATATTTTCACCGCTGGCGCCGACAATCATAGTCTTTATGCGCCCTTTGATATACAGGAAATTGTCTTTGTCATACCATCCTTTATCTCCCGTTTTGAACCATCCGTCTTCCGTAAATACTTCACTGGTAAGTTCCGGAGCTTTATAATATCCCCGCATTACATTTTGCCCTTTTGCCTGAATCTCGCCTTCCCCGGTTTTCAGATTGGCATCTCCGAGCCTGAGCTGAACACCTTCCATGGCAATGCCGGTTGAACCGATACGGACATTTTTGCCCACTGCACCGGCAAGCAACGGCGAAGTTTCTGTCAATCCGTAGCCAATGGCATAAGGAAATTTCCCCTCATTCAGGAACCGCTCTGTTGTGGTATCCAGCTTTGCACCGCCGATGCCAAAAAACCGCAGCTTCCCCCCAAAGGTTTCATAAAGTTTTTTTGCGGCAATCCGGTGCAATAATTTCCGGGTGGGAGCAAAGGAATAGAGCGAACGGGTGATAGCGCTTTTTTGAAATTGCGGGTAAATTTTGCTTTTAAACACCTTTTCAATGATGAGCGGCACCACCAGCATGATGGTTGGCTTCACCGTCTGCAACGCCGGCATAAGCACAGGCGCAGTGGGCGGTTTGCGCAGGTAATGCACGGATGCCCCAAATTTTACCGGGAACAGAAATCCAAGCGTATTTTCAAAAGTGTGTGAAAGCGGCAGCACCGAAAGGAAGCGGTCCTTTTCGTCAATGGGCTGAAGCGTATAGCTTTTTTCCGTGGTCCATGCCAGATTTTTATGGGTCAGCATCACTCCTTTGGAGCTTCCGGTGGTGCCGGAAGTATAGATGATTGATGCAAGGTCTTCTTCGTCAACATCTTCCGGAACGGATTCCACAGAAGCGCCGGAAAGCGAGCTTCCCAGGTTATGCAGTTCTCCGGCAGGCGTGCCTTCCGGAATTAAAGCAAATTGTTCAAGCAAAATCAAATGCTCCAGTTTCCCGATGATGTCGGCGTTCAGATTTCGGTACAGTCCTTCGGAAATAAACATAAGTTTTGATTCCGAATGCTCAATAATGGACTTCACCTCATTGGGATGAAAGTCGGGCAGAATGGGAACCACTGTGGCTCCGACCCAGGAAATGGCAAAAAAGGCCGTTCCCCAATTGGGCATATTCGTACCTAATAAAGCCACTTTATCCCCTTTTTTAACTCCCAGCCTTTTGAGCAATGCGGCAATCTGCATGACATCATCACCCATCTGGCGATAGGTGTAACCGGATTCTCCAACAAAAACCAGGGATGTGTTGCCGGCAAATTTACTGATTGACTCCTGAACAAGAGCGGGAATGGTATATTTTGTATTTTTCATGTACTTCTCTTATTTATACGATATAACAGAACAAACTCGCATGTTTTTAGTTCCAATCTGCAAAATTAACAATGCAACCGATTCAGCTTCATGTTTTTTAAACTTTAAACGATATTTAACATTAGAACCGGGTTTGTTAGTCTGAAAATAAAAACTGGGAATACATTTTGAAGAGAGCGCACTCTATTTGCCCGAAACAAAATTTTCTTTTAAATCAAAATACAATTTTGTGCCATTAATTAGTTTAACCTTATGCCCGGTTTCCTTTAATTCCCATTCGGTTATCAGAACATTCGGAAAATTTGATGCTAAATAGTTTTCAATTTTCCGGGGTACCACCCCATTGGGAATTCCAGCTTTGGCTTCAACTTCTTTAACATTAAGGTCACCATCAAATTCTATTTCAGCCTTGGGCATAAGCTTGACTTCATATTTTGTTTTTAACGGCTTGACCTCCCTTTTCACGCTTGTGATCGTGGCATCCGGAAAATGCTTCTTTACATAATTCTGAATTTTATCCGGAATTTCTGTACCAGCAAGATATTGCTTTTGTGCTGAGACGCTTACAAATGCAAAAACAAGAAAACTCAAAAAAACGAATCGAAAATATTTCATAATCTCCTATTTTAAGTTTCAAATATAAGCATTTCTATTGAGTGAAAATTAATCTTTCAATCAATATTTTCATGAAGGCTGCTGCTCAAAACCTTTTAGTCACTTTTCACTGTTGTGCTTGTCTCCCAATTGTAAATATTTATCAGGTCTTATTTTCGATTGAGCAATTCAATTTATTCGCCGTGCGTAAAAAATAGAAAAATAAAAGCTTATTTCGGGTTCTTCTTTTTTAGGATTTGTTGATTCATATTTTCTCACAAATCCCCGCAACTATCCTAAGGCCAAAATCCTTTTCGCCGTAATCCTGTCTTTTTGCAGCTGTTCGGCAAGCGCTTCGATGCCGCTGAATTTTTGCTCATTCCTGATTTTTCCGGCAAAGAACAAGGTGATTTCCCTGTGGTAAATATTTTCGGAAAAGTCAAAAATGTTCACTTCAATACTGCGGTTGTCTGCGTTTTTGTTGAACGTGGGACGCGTGCCAATATTCATCATCCCGCCGTATTTTTTGTCGTCTATCTGCACTTCCACGGCATAAACCCCGTATCCGGGAATCAGTTTGTTGGGGTCGGAAGCCACGATATTTGCCGTGGGAAAACCTATTGTATGCCCTAAGCGCCGCCCCTCAACGACGGTTCCGTGCAGCGTGAAGCGGTATCCCAGAAGTTTGTTTGCCTGCTCAATATCTCCTTTTTGCAGGGCTTCACGAATCCGGGTGGAGCTGACATCCGCCTCGTCAATCAGCAGAACTTCCAGCTTTTCGATTTCAAATCCGTATTTTTCGGCACACTCCTGCAAGTGCCGGTAGCTGCCTTCACGGTTTTTTCCAAAGCGATGGTCATAGCCGACAACCAGGCAGTGCGTTTTCATTTTCTCTACCAGAATCTGCTCAATGAATTCGGAATAACTCAGTTGTGAGAACTCCTTTGTGAACGGAAAAACAATGAGGTGGTCAATGCCCGAAAGGGCAAACAATTCCTCTTTTTCTTTCAGCGTGGTCAAAAGCCGGAGATTGGTTTCATCCGGCGCAGTAATCAACCGGGGATGCGGATAGAAAGTGAATATCACCGACTCGCCGTCATGGCTGCGGGCAAACTCCTTCAACCGTGAAATAACCTTCCGGTGCCCCAGGTGAACACCGTCAAACGTGCCGATGGTAACCACCGGTTTCCGTGCATCAAAACGATCTAAATTGTAGTGAATTTTCATATTATTTTGTCGCTCAGCGAACTTAGAATTTTTTTATGAATTTTCAATTATCCCCGATTTGGAAAGTTGAATATGGTTCGCATTCTTTAAATAATGTTATTTTTCGGGATTTTATTTTTCAAACATCGGAATTTGTTAATTTTACGGCCTTATAAAAAATGATGATGAACTTGAACAAAATACTCACTGCAATTCTGGCTGTTATTTTGTTGGCGGCAGGTTGCGGCAGGCAGGAGGGACTGTTTACCATTCGCGGAAAAATCACACATGCCGAAGGAAAAACCATCTATCTTGAAGAACTGCTCGTTAACTCCTCAAAACCTGTCGATTCAGTAAAAATCAACAAAAACGGTGAATTCTCTTTTAAAGGGAAAACTACCATGCCCACCTACTATCTTCTGAAACTTTCGGGACAGAAATTTATCACATTGCTGCTGGACTCGCTGGAACAGGTGGTGGTGGAAGCCGATGCTGCAAATTTTGAGCGCAGCTACCGGGTGGAAGGTTCACCGGGTTCATCGCAGGTTAAAACGCTGAATGACCATTTGTTGCACACCAGAAAAAAGCTGGATTCGCTGCAATCCCTGATTAATTTAAACACCGGAAAACCGGACTATCCGCTGCTGAAATCCAGGTGGGAAACAGCGCGTGATTCGGTAAAAAAAGCGCAAACTGAATTTTCGACACAGTTTGTCATGAACAACGCATTTTCAATGGCCGGCGTGCTGGCGCTCTACCAAAAGTTTGACGAACAGGAATATGTGATTAAGGAGTTGCAGCCCATGCGTGTCGCTGCATCGGCGCTTCAGGCGGTTTATCCGAATTCCGCCCACGTGCAGGCGCTTTACCAGAACACGCTGCAAATGATCAAGGAAGAGCAAGATTTCCGTGTGCAGCAGTTCATCCGCGAGCAGGGGGATAACAGCCCCGACATTGTGTTGCCCGACATAAACGGGAAAGAGATCGCGCTTTCATCCCTGCGGGGCAAAACAGTCCTTCTCCAGTTCTGGTCGGCAGTTGACCGGAATTCACGGATTCAGAATGAAGCGCTGGCTGAAGCCTACCGCAAATACAAAAACAAAGGCTTTGAAATTTATCAGGTGAGTGTGGACGACAACCGGATTGAATGGATAGATGCCATAGACCAGGATGGATTGACGTGGATAAATGTCGGCGACATGGAAGGTAGCCATCTGGCGGTATATCACTACAATGTTCAGGAAGTTCCCTACAACTACCTGATGAACGGGGAAGGGATCATCATTGCCAAAAACCTTGCAGGCCCCGCGTTGGACAGAGCGCTTTCGAAGCTTCTCAATTAATTGTTCGGTAATAAATAAAATCATCAGACTTGTCTGAAAAAGAAAAAATATATTTTATTTCAGATATTCATCTCGGGGCATCGGCGCTGAAAAACAACCGCGAAAGAGAACTTCTTTTTGCTCAATGGCTTGATTTTATCGGTAAGGATGCCACGGCATTGTATCTTCTGGGAGATATTTTTGATTTCTGGTTTGAATACAAAAAAGTGGTGCCACGCGGCTTCACCCGTATTTTGGGGCGCCTTGCCGACCTTTCCGACAGCGGCGTGCCCATCCATTTTTTCACCGGGAACCACGACTTGTGGATAGCCGACTATCTGCCCGGTGAAATCGGGATGACGCTTCACCGGAATCACCTGATTACTGAAATTAAGGGGAAAAAGTTTTTTCTGGCGCACGGCGACGGCCTCGACCCCGGAGACAAAGCCTACCTGTTTATGAAAAAAATGTTCACCAGCAGAAGGATGCAGTGGCTGTTTTCCAGGCTCCATCCCAATTTTGCCTTTTATCTGGCACACCGCTGGTCAAAGTCAAGCCGCATGTCAAATCAGGACACTAAAGAAGAATTTAAAGTTAAGAATGAATGCATGTTCAGATTTGCGGAGAACTATTTAAAAAGGGAGTGGATTGATTATTTTATCTTTGGCCATCGTCATCAAATGGCTGATGTTGAAATACTGGATGATTCCCGTTTGGTCATACTTGGCGATTGGATCAGAAATTTTTCCTATGCCGTATTTGATGGTGAAAACGTAAGTTTGAACAAATTTCAAAAGTAGCAGTTAGTTGAGAAATTGAATATTATGGCAAAACAGATATACACACGCATTGCAGGAACAGGCAGTCATCTCCCGACAAAAATAATTGGAAATCAGGATTTTGTGAATAACCGGTTTTATGATGCAGCCACAAAAGCTCCGTTTGACAAGTCCAACGAAGAAATTATCCAAAAGTTTCAGGAAATCACCAACATTGATGAACGCCGTTATGCCAGCGATGATCAGCTGACCTCCGACCTGGCGGTACTGGCGGTTCAGGACGCCTGCGATTCTTCCGGAATCTCCATGGACAGCCTCGAATTCATTATTGTTGCCCACAATTTTGGCGACATCAAGGAAAAGAATGTCCGGATTGACGTGCTGCCCAGCCTGGCCAACAAAGTGAAGATGAAACTGAAAATCCAGAACCCTTCCTGCATTTGTCACGATGTGATTTCGGGTTGCCCCGGATGGACTCAGGCCATGATTGTTGCCGATGCATACATCAAAAGCGGCACGATGAAACGCGGCGTAGTTGTTGGCGCCGATGTACTTTCACGCATTTCCGACCCACACGACCGCGATTCGATGATTTATGCCGACGGAGCAGGCGCAACCATTGTGGAAGGGGTGGAAAGCGATTCGCCAACCGGCATGATTTCCCATGCCAGCCGCTCTGACTCTGCCGACTACGCAAAACTGCTCACGTTAGGCGCTTCAAACAATCCCGACACGCCGGGGAATGAGCTCTGGATTAAAATGGCCGGCCACAAACTTTATATCTATGCCATCAAAACCGTTCCGCTGGTCGTGAAAGAGAGCATAGACAAAGCCGGGCTCCACCTGAAAGACATCAAAAAAGTGCTTATCCATCAGGCCAATGAAAAAATGGACGAAGCCATTCTCAGCGGAGTTTTCAGGCTGTATGGCGAAAAGGAAATCCCGGAAGGAATTATGCCCATGACCATCAACTATCTGGGAAATTCATCCACTGCAACGGTTCCGACACTGCTCGACTTAGTTGTTAAAAACAAAATTGACGGACACGAAATCAATAAAGGGGATTATATTGTACTCTGCTCCGTGGGCGCCGGAATGAACATCAATTCCATCGTTTACAAATGGTAGATTCCTGATACCCGTTCAGCATCCTTTCTTCAGTATTTAAATTCATTGCGCATTTATGCGCAGCAAATGCCCTTTGCTGATTTCATTTTTGTATTTTTAACGCTAAAAATCATTTGAAATGGAATTTATATTTGGTATAGCCGGATTAATTGCCGGACTTCTTATTGCACTTGTAATCGCTCTTTTGTACATCAAATCGAAGGAAAAGAACTTTTCCGCAGAGCGGAATGAATTTGAAATCAATTTAGCCCGGTTGGATGAAAAACTGAACAGTCTGCAAACCGAAAAGGAGCGGTTGGGTGAACAGTTTGAACAGGCCGAAGTGCTGAAGGAAAAGCAATTGCAGCAGTTGGCAAAAGCAGAGGCTGACGCTGTGAATTTTCAGGAAAAGCTTGACAATCAGAAGCAGGAAATGGAGAACCTGCAAAAGAAATTCACCACTGAATTTGAGAATATCGCTTCAAAAATCCTGAAAAGAAACAGCGAGGAGTTCACGCTTGCCAATCAGAAAAACATTGGTGAGGTGCTGACGCCGCTGAAGGAGAAAATTCATCTTTTTGAAAAAAAGGTGGAAGACACCTACCAGAAAGGGCTGAAAGACCAAACCGATTTGCGTGCAGAGCTGAAAAAGCTGTATGACCTGAATCACCGCATCAGCGAGGAGGCAGGCAACCTGACCAAAGCGCTGAAAGGCGACGTGAAAAAACAGGGCAACTGGGGCGAAGTTGTGTTAGAGCGGATTCTGGAGCGCTCCGGCCTCAATGAGGGCAAACAGGGCTATGAAAAGCAGTTCAGCAGCACCACAGATGACGGAAGGCGCATCCAGCCCGATATCGTCATCAATCTGCCGGACAACAAACACATAATCATCGACTCAAAAGTTTCCCTCGTTGCCTATGAGCGCGCAGTCAATGCAACGGATGAGCAGGAGCAGCAGCAACATATCAAGGAACATCTTATCAGCCTGAGAACACACATCAAAGGGCTGAGCGAGAAGCACTATCAGGCTGCAAAAGATCTGAATTCACCCGATTTCGTATTGCTGTTCATTCCCATTGAGGCATCCTTCAGCCTTGCCGTTCAGGAGGATTATGAGCTGTTCACTTTTGCCTGGGATCAGAAAGTGGTCATAGTCAGTCCGTCCACGCTGCTTGCCACACTGCGGACCATTGCCTCCATCTGGCAGCAGGAAAACCAGACCCGGAACGCATTTGAAATTGCCCGGCAAAGCGGCGCCCTCTATGATAAATTTGTGGGCTTTGTCAACGATTTGGAAAGAATCGGGAAAAGCATTGATTCCACCCGGAACAATTATGACCAGGCCATGAATAAGCTGCAGACGGGCAGCGGAAATCTGATCCGCCGGGTGGAACAGCTAAAAACCCTCGGAGCAAAAGCAAACAAGGAACTGCCGCAAAATTTATTTGGCGAATAGCTGAATTCCATTGATTTTTGTTATATTCAGGGCAAAAATCAAAATCATGGGACAGGCTTATTCATACCGGTGCGATAGCTGTGGATTTGAAGCCATTTTCAACTTAGGCCACGGATTCCAGATTCACCCGCAGCCATTGGACAAATACCTGAAAGGCAACGTGAAACTGTTTCATCACAAAACACATCATGCCATAAAAAACCTCGCGACTCAACGCAAAAATCTCTTTCTGAATGCTGGTTTTAAAATTTACAAATGCCCGCACTGCAATCTGCTGTACGATAAAGTGAGCGTAACTGTTTATGACGACGGAACGCCAATCCACAAAAGTGAATTCCGCTGCACCCATTGCCGCTCACGGCTGAAACTCACCAACATTCACCGTTTGAAAAGTGCAAACTGTCCCGTTTGCCGGGAAAATACCTTTCGTTCACAGCCCCGAAAAATGGTTCTGTGGGAGTAATCAATGCCCGGTTTCGGCCTGAAATTTCAGGAACAGGCTGTTTTGCGGAAATTTTTCACTCAGCTGCTTAAAATAGCGGTTTGCCAGCGCCGGATTCTTTTCATGGTTCAGGTAGATTTTCCCAAGAAAATAACTGGCCAAAGTGGAAATAATCAGGTTGCTTTCGCCGGCAAGCGTTTCGATTTCATGGAGCGCCTGCCCTCTGGCTCTGCGCTTGCTTTCCAGAAACAAAGGATTCAGTTTGTTGTCAAAATAGCTGAACAGGGAAGTGTATAATCGAAATAATTTCACCTCGCTTTCATTGTAACCGGAAATGTTGTCTTTGATTTCCTCAAGCGTTTGTCTGATTTCGGAACGCAAACCCACCGAAGCAAGAAAGTTGTACCGCTTCATTTCAAAGCGCATCTTATAGGAAAGTCTTATCAACTGCCTGATTTTGTCGTCAGGAGTTCCGGTTTTCTCATTTTCCTCCAGCGATTTCAGCAGTGCATTAAACCGGCGCGAATTCATTTCGGAAGGATAAAGAACATATTTCCACCAGTTTAAATCAATCGTTAAAATATGCAGGCTGAATTTTCCGGGATTATCCTCCTGAGCCTGCAGAATGATTTCCGCTTCGGGAAGCTGCTGATTATAAATCAGGGAAAATATATCGTCGATGATTTTTTCATCTCCGTCAGCAAAACTCACAAACGAAATTGCCATCAGCATCACCGGAATGAAAAAATACCGTTTTATCATGGGGTCTCTTTAAGGTTATTTTCCATCAGATCCAGAATTTCACGATAAGTTGTCTCTTTTTCGTGAGCGATTTTTTCATAAGCGGCAGCCTTTGCGTTCCGAATTCCTCCGGTGTAGTACCTGTAGTACCATGAGCCGACGGACATCAGCGCATCAACCACTCCGTAGGTTTGCCATGCCCAGATTCCAAGAGCGGCCAACCCGCCGACCAGAATAACAGAATTGATTCCGCTGACGAAATCTCCACTGTATATCTGTCCCAATCCGGGGAAAATTATACTCATCGTTTCCATTTTTCCCGGTCTGAAACGTTTTCTTTTTTTCTCAAACCGCTGAAAAATATCTTCCAGCTCGCGTTTCTGTTCATCCGGTAAGATTTCACTGAAGTTATTGTACGCTTCGTCAAACTCTTCTGTTCCAAACCTGGCAATTCCGGTGTAGAGACTGAGCTTGTTATTCAAAAAATCGCTTGTTGCGGCAGGCGCTGAAAGCAATTCATTCAATGCAAAATAAAAATTCTCCAACCTGAAATAACATAAAGCTTTTTTTAAACGTATTTCGGTTTTTATACTGTCATCTTTTTCAATGCGCACAGCGATGTTATAATTCCTGACTGCCGAATCGTAGTCGCCGGTGATATAGAACAAATCGCCGGTCTTTTCATAGATTTGTTCAAACCGGTTTTCTGTGTCGAAGAATGCAACCCGCTGGTATTCAGTGAGCGCTTCCTGAAAATTTCCCGCTTCCAGTTGTTTTTCTGCAAACAGGTAAACCTCATCAATGCTTTGCCCGGACGAGAAAAGGAAAAAAGCGCTAAAAATGGCTGTGTATATTACTTTTGGCTTCATTGTACAATTTCTCGTATTCAATCTCATTATACGTTCGGGCGGCACGGCCTGACCCCCAGATATTTCCCAGATGAAACCCCAGTGAAAGGCCTCCGAAAATCCAACCGCTGGCGCTTTTTGTCCCCTTTTTACTGAATCCCCTGTAGGACAGCCACGCATTGCTGGTAACAAAAGCAAACGACATCACGGCATCACCCCAGAATCCGGAATAAGCTTTTCCGCTGCCGGGCAAAATGGTTGACATGGCCGCAGCAAGTCCCGGACTTTTCCTTTGGAAATTTTCCATTTTTTCAATGGAATAAAAAACTGACGGATAGCTGTTTAAAAGCTGATTTTGAAAAGTGTTTTTCAAATGAAAAAGAGAGTCATTTTCATTGCCGAAGAAAAAGCGGCCAAGCCTGTAAAACTGCCGGGTATCACCATCCAGCGGCAAAAGCGCCTGCCCGAATGCACTATCGGTGTAGCAGCAGTTGCACGTGAGCGCCAGATTCAGAAATTCCTTTGCAACAGCACTACTTTTCAGAAGACTTTCCATTTTCAGCGCCCTGAAATTTTGAAAAGAGGAATTGCAGTTGTTGTCAAACCGGTAAGCTTTTAACAGGTTGATGCCGGTTTCATCATCAGGAGGTGAAATATTTAAAATGCGTTCATATTCAATGGCTGCCAGATGATATTGCCGGGTGTTCATCAAATAATTTGCAAACCGCCTGGAATTTTCAGCGTTGAACAGGTCCTGTGAACTTCCTGATTTCAGAAGAAAAAAAAGAAGCAGAAAAAACAGCAGTTTTTTATCTGACAGGATCATAAAAACGTTGTTTGGAAGGATCAAAATAATACTCGCCGGGCTTTACAAAATGGTGGCATCGGGAAAGACGGTCAAAAGTGTAAAGCGTTCCGAACAATGCACCCTTTTCCCGGAATGCCTGAACAGAATATTCTGAGCATGAAGGATAGAAAACACAACTGGGATTATCCTGCGAGGAGAAAAATGCTTTATAAATATCAAATCCGGATGCCATTATGAATTCAAGCTCATTTTTCGGTTTGATATGCCGGTCTGAATATTTTTGCAGCGTATGTTTATGGGCATTGAACAGCCCCTGAATTTCACCGAACCCATAGGAATCATTTTCCTGCGCACTTCCCCTGCCAGCAAAGCCGGCAAAAAGCGCAACCACAAAAACAACCCTCATGTGCAACCGTTTATTCAGGTATTCTGTAATGGTAGTTCCCGTCATTCTCCGTGTCATTTAAAACAACATTTTTAAACTCCATAAGCTGATAGTTTTCCCTCTGTTCCGAGTCGTAGAGAATCTGAACCACTGTTCCCGGAAATTCAAATCCACCGGACCGGATATAATCCTTGAAAAACTGTTTATTCCGTATCTGAAGATTTTCATCGGAGATAATCACGCTGTGCAGGCTGTCGTCTTTTCGTGCTACGGCAATGCTTCCGATCATTTTCTGAATTTGCGGGGGAATTTTCCAGTAGGTAACAATCAAATCACCGGCTTTGTCCACTTTGCTGATGGAATAATTGGCCTGGTCAAGCCCGAAATAATTGAGGTTGGAATTGAGCGCCAGGTGAAAAATGGTGAATTCATTCAGCGATGGAATTTCTTCCGTAAAATAGATGGAATCGTTCACCAGCTTGTATAACCGCGTATCCTGCACGACCCATTTTTCTTTTTCGGGAAAATGAATGTCGTAGATAAGCTCCTTTGAGTATTTATCGTAATAAATTTTCCCCTTGGTGAGGTTCGGTTTTCCTTCTGCGGGTTTTGTTTTTGTGGTAAAATCCACACCAATTCTGAAATACTCCTGTGCAGAAAGATTCAGAAAAGCAGAACTAAAAAAAAGGACAATTAAAACGGTGATTCTCATGGCAGTAAAAACAAAGGCTGTTGTTGAGTCAAACAGCCTTTGTTAAAATAATTTAAGATAAATTACATTAATAAGTGGTAGCCGCCGCAGCCCAGGCTCCCCAAAGCACCATATATAATACTCCACCCACAACGGATGAGGCCACGCAGCCCCAAAGCGCCTTTTTCGCTTCGTCCTTGTTGTTGTCGGTCATGATATAGACCAGAAGCAAGCCGACAATACCAAATACACATCCCCAGAGGAATGAAGGAATACCAAGCGGCGGTCCATCCTGATTACCTGCCATTCCCATGGGCGCTGCAGCATTATCCATCTCTGCAACCAGTAAACTGCCTTCAGCTTCCAACATTGAAAAAGTTACCCCTTCATTCGTTTCCACTAATGCATCCAGTGCATTCAGCTCTTCGAATTCTGCAAGAAGTAACGCTTCATCATACGTAAAGTCAGATTCATCATAAATGACGGGATGAGTCCCTGCATAAGCAGAAAAGTTTTGTGCCAGCAGCAGCGTAATCGCCATGAAGACACTAAAACTCCGGAAAAGAAACTTTTTCATAACAATTTAATTTAGTGAATTTTAAACTATATTTCAAGGACGAATATATAAAAAAAGTATTAAAAAGTATTTTTATATGGAATAATTTTAAAAAAACAGACTTACAAGCAAAGTGAGCAGCAGCCCGCAAACTGCAATAATTGTCTCCATAACCGTCCAGCTTTGCAGCGTCTGTTTTTCATTCATGCCGAGGTATTTACTGACCAGCCAGAACCCGCTGTCGTTCACGTGGGAAAGGATTGTAGCGCCGGAGGCTATGGCAATCACCACCAGTGCACGCTGCGGATCGTTCAGGGCAAATTCCCCGATGACCGGAGCGATGATTCCGGCTGCGGTGATCATCGCCACTGTGGCAGAGCCCTGGGTAATCCGCACAACGGCGGCAAGAATCCATGCCAGCAATATGGGCGGCAGCGAAGAACCGGCCATGGATTCCGCCATAACCTGCCCGATTCCGCTGTCAATCAGCACCTGTTTCAGCACGCCGCCGGCGCCGGTAATCAAAATGATAATGCCCGCAGGCCCAAGCGCTTTGGTGCTCAGCTCCAGAACTTGCTGCTTGCCCATTCCGCGTCTGATGCACAAAAACCAGATAGCAATCAGCGTGGCAATAATCAGCGCTGAAAAAGGATGCCCCGCAAATTCAAGAATATCCGTCCATACCGATTGAGCTACCACGCCTTTGGAAACGGCAACACCGGTGAATGTGTTGACCAGAATCAGCAGCAACGGAATGGAAATGATAACGGCAATCAACCGGAACGGAGGGTAATTCTCCGGATCAGTCCTTTGAAATTCATTGTCAAAATGGGCGGGAGGTTCCAGATAAATCTTTTTTGAAATGTATTTTCCCCAAACAGGCCCGGCAAGTATGGCGATGGGAAAGCCTATGGCTGAACCAAGCAGGATAACCCAGCCCAACTGCACGTTAATAATATCTGCCACCGCCACCGGACCGGGCGTCGGCGGCACAAAACTGTGCGTAACGGCAAGTCCGGCAAGCAACGGAATAGCATAGTAGAGCAATGACCGTTTGGTATCCCTTGACAGGGCATAAATGATGGGAACCAGAATAATGAACCCGACATCTAAAAAAACCGGAATGGCCACCACAAAACCGGTAATCACCATCGCCCACGAAGCCCTTTCGCTGCCAAATTTTTTCACCAGATAATGCGCCAGTGATTCGGCGCCGCCCGAACTTTCGAGCATCTGCCCGAAAATGGCTCCAAGCCCCACAACAGTAGCCACAAAACCAAGCGTGCCGGCCATGCCTTCCTGAATGGAACGGGTAATTTCACTGAGCGGCATCCCTGCAAGAATACCCACGTAAATGGCCGTAATCAGTAAAGAAATGAAGGCGCTGATTTTAAGTTTCAGTACAAGAAACAGAAGCAAAGCCACTGCAGAAACAACAATGAATAGGAGAAAAGAAGTACTCATCATGTTATTGATTTTGCTATTTTGCCCTAAAATTAAGATTTTTAGTCAAATTGTTTAGAAAGAATTTAAATTACTGATTTTGGATCAAACTTTTTGGGATCAATAAGGATTGGCTTATTTTTGCTTCCCTTTAAAAGGAAATATTTTTAAATAAATAATTTATGAGCAACTTTTTTACTGCTTCCGTTGGAAGAAAGTTTATTATGAGCATTTCAGGACTTTTTCTGGTTCTGTTTATTGCTGTTCACCTGACAGTGAACTTGTTGTTGATTTTTGACGACAGCGGCAAGCTTTTCAATGTGGCTGCCGATTTTATGACCACCAACCCGCTGATAAAAATCATGGAACCTGTTTTGGCCATTGGGTTTCTGGTTCATATCCTCTGGGGGTTTCTTCTGGAGTATAAAAACTGGCGGGCACGTCCGGTAAAATATGAAGCCAAAAATCCCGGCGCCTCCAGTTCATGGACTTCGCGGAATATGATTGTCATCGGAATAATCATTCTGGTTTTTCTGGTGATTCACATCGGTGATTTTTTCTGGAAAATCAAATTTAATCCCGACACCATCGCCGATGTCAGTATAAACGGCAAAGAGATCAAGAACTCCTACGTTCTTGTATCCGGCTTGTTTAAAAGCAGTATGCTGCACAATATCCTCTACCTCATTGGGGGAATTTTTCTGGGAATTCACTTGTCCCATGGCTTTTGGTCAGGGTTTCATTCTCTCGGATTGAATAACAAACACTGGATGAGAAGGCTGAAAGTCATCGGGAATATTTATGCAATTCTTGTTGCGGTCGGTTTTTCCGTCATCCCGCTTTATTTTATGTTAGGCTTATATAAATAGATAAAAAGAGTACGATGAGCATTTTAAATTCAAAAATACCAGAAGGGCCGCTGGCCGAAAAATGGACAAATCACAAAGCCAAAATTAAAGTTGTCAGTCCGGCAAACAAGCGCAGGCTGGAGGTGATTGTGGTAGGCACCGGCCTTGGCGGAGCCTCTGCCGCCGCTTCACTCGGAGAGTTAGGCTACAAAGTGAAAGCTTTTTGCATTCAGGACAGCCCCCGCCGCGCACACTCAATTTCCGCTCAGGGCGGAATCAACGCTGCAAAAAATTATCAAAACGACAACGACTCGGTTTTTCGTCTGTTTGAAGATACTATCAAAGGAGGCGATTACCGCTCGCGCGAAGCCAATGTTTACCGCCTGGCCGAAATTTCACCCAACATCATTGACCAGTGTGTGGCTCAGGGCGTTCCGTTTGGTCGCGAATATGGCGGTTTGCTTGCCAACCGTTCATTTGGCGGCGTTTTAGTGAGCCGCACTTTCTATGCGCGCGGCCAGACCGGACAGCAACTGCTGCTTGGCGCCTACCAGGCGATGAACCGCCAGATTGCCCTTGGCAATGTGGAAATGTACAGCAGGCATGAAATGCTGGATGTGGTTGTTATTGACGGGAAAGCCCGCGGCATCATTGCCCGCGACCTGGTGACCGGGAAAATCAAGCGGTTTGGCGCACATGCTGTGGTGGTGGCGACAGGTGGCTACGGAAATGTGTTTTTCCTTTCAACCAACGCAATGGGCAGCAACGGCTCGGCAGCGTGGCAGTGCTATAAAAAAGGAGCTTTCTTCTCCAATCCCTGTTTTGTCCAGATTCACCCCACCTGTATTCCCGTGCACGGCGACCAGCAGTCAAAACTGACCCTGATGTCAGAATCGCTGCGGAATGACGGCAGAGTTTGGGTTCCGAAGAAACTGGAAGATGCTGAAAAACTACGCAAAGGCGAGATAAGGGCCAATGACATTGCCGAAGAAGACCGCGATTTCTACCTTGAGCGCAGGTATCCTTCGTATGGGAACTTAGTTCCGCGGGATGTCGCTTCACGTGCAGCCAAGGAACGGTGTGATGCCGGATTTGGCGTGAATCCCGAAGGAAAAGCTGTTTATCTTGACTTCAAATATGCGATTCAAAGACTTGGGAAAGATGTAATCAAAGCCCGCTACGGGAATCTTTTCCAGATGTATGAGAAAATCACCGATGTTGATCCCTACAAGGAGCCGATGATGATCTATCCGGCCATCCACTACACCATGGGCGGCAATTGGGTGGACTACAACCTGATGACCACCGTGCCGGGGCTCTACTCCATCGGGGAGGCAAATTTCTCCGACCACGGAGCCAACCGCCTTGGCGCATCTGCGCTGATGCAGGGTCTTGCCGACGGGTATTTTGTGTTGCCCTACACCATTGGCGATTATCTTGCCAATGAAATTCTGGTATCTAAAACGGATACCGATGCGCCTGAGTTTGCAGAAGCTGAAAAAGCAGTAAACGACCGGATAGACAGGTTATTCAATATAAAAGGCACAAAACCGGTGGATTATTTCCACAAGAAGCTTGGAATGATCATGTGGGATTATGTGGGCATGTCCCGGAACGAAGAAGGGCTGAAAAAGGCAATTCAGATGATTCGCGAAGCCCGCGAAGAGTTCTGGAAAGATGTACGGATTTCCGGTGAAAAGAGCAACCTGAACCCGGAATTGGAAAAAGCCGGGCGTTTGGCCGACTTTTTTGACATCGGCGAGCTGATGGCGCTGGATGCCCTGGATCGTGCAGAATCATGCGGAGGCCATTTTCGTGAAGAATCGGTTACCGAAGACGGAGAAGCCAAACGGAACGATGACCTGTTCACCTACGTTTCCAACTGGGAATACAAAGGCGAAGGCGTTGAGCCGGTGATGCATAAGGAAGAGCTCGTGTTTGAAAATGTTAAATTGACACAGAGAAGTTATAAGTAGTTTAATAGTAATGAGTAGCAAGTAGTAAGTAGCAAGTAGTGAGTAGTGAGAAATTTACAGGAAATTGAGCAATGTATAAATTTAAAGAATTGATAGTTTGGCAAAAAGGGATAAAATCCAAAATGATTGACGGTTTCAAACAATCAATTCCAGCTAAATCATCATCCCGTACTTAATTACTTATTACTCTGCACTCAAAATTTAAAATTTCAATTATGGCAGATATAATTCTTAAAAAACTCAATATCAAAGTCTGGCGGCAGAACAATGCAACGGCCAAAGGGCACTTTGAAACATATACGATTGAAAATATTTCCACCGGTTCGTCTTTTCTTGAAATGCTTGACATTTTAAACAACAACCTGATTATTGAAGGGAAAGACCCGATTGCCTTTGACCACGACTGCCGGGAAGGGATTTGCGGCACGTGTAGTCTCTACATCAACGGGCGCCCCCACGGGCCGGATACCGAAGTAACAACCTGCCAGTTGCACATGCGCAGGTTCAAGGATGGCGAAACCATCACCATTGAGCCGTGGCGTGCAAAAGCATTTCCGGTGATCAAGGACCTTGTTGTGGACCGCACCGCCTTTGAAAAAATTCTTCAGGCCGGCGGCTTCGTTTCTGTGAATACCGGCGGTATTCCGGATGCAAACACAATTCCTGTCTCCTATGAAGATGCGGAGGAATCCATGGATGCAGCATCCTGTATCGGTTGTGGCGCCTGTGTTGCCGTGTGCAAAAACTCATCGGCCATGTTGTTTGTTTCCGCCAAAGTTTCTCATCTGGCAAAACTTCCGCAAGGCAGAATAGAAGCCAAAAAACGGGCTAAAAACATGGTGGCCAAAATGGATGAACTAGGGTTCGGGTCATGCACCAATACCGGCGCATGTGAAGTGGAATGCCCCAAAAGCATCTCCATCACCAACATCGCACGCCTGAACAGGGAATACTTGGTAGCAAGATTTAGCGAATAGCTATTATTCCAAACAAAAAAATCTGCCGGCAACAATTGTCTGAACCGGGATACTTCGGCAGGCTCAGTACAGGTTTATTGGTTTATTGGATTTTTCTGATTGCTTTTTGTGTGGCACCTGCTGGTCTATACACTTATTCCTCTTGACTTCATTGTCAGATTGGAAACCGGATTTTATATTCAAGGGGAATGAGTGCCGCAGGGAAAAATCATATTTATAAAAAAGCCGCTAAAATTGTTGCTCTTCTTTGAATTTAATCTATTTTTGCTTTTGTGAAGTTCTTTTTGATCTTGCCCTTACTCTAAAAGCCATTATACATCAACATCTTACCAAATCCAAAGCCCTTTTTTATCATAAGAAAATCTATAAATTAATTTTAATAAGTGAGTGATATGAAAATTGAAAGAATGAAACGTTACGTTATCTTTTCGTTGTTTTTGGCAATGTCTTTTTGGATACAATCCGTATCCGGACAAGCAAAGTATGTTTTTTATTTTATTGGTGATGGAATGGGCGTGGAGGTTGTGAATATGACAGAGTCCTATCTTTCCAATCTGAATGGTGAGCGTGGCTCAGCGTCGTTGTTGATGACTCAATTCCCAGTAGCTACTCTCTCTACCACTTATTCCGGGAATTCAGATGTTACAGATTCTGCCGCAGCAGGAACTGCATTGGCTACAGGAGAAAAAACGACCAATGGCACATTGGGACTGGACCCCAATGGCAACAGAGTGGAAAGTGTTGCAGAAAAAGCAAAAAAAGCGGGCAAAAAAGTAGGGATTACTACTACTGTAACAATCAATCATGCTACACCCGGAGCTTTTTATGGCCATCAAAAAAATCGCGGTATGATGTACGAAATATCACATGACCTTTTAGCCTCTGATTTTGACTTTTTTGCAGGCGCCGGATTTGGAGATGCCCGCGACGTTTATTCACTCGTGGAAAAAGCCGGATATACCGTTTCAAAAGGTTATAAAGATTTCAGAATGAATGCAGGTAATTCTAAAAAAGTAATCCTTGTGCATGAAGATAAAGCAGGCGGAATACCGTATGCTATCGATCGCAAAGAAGAAGATCTTACCCTGAAACAAATCACGGAAGCAGCTATTGATGTGCTGACAAAGGATAACAAAAAAGGGTTTTTCCTGATGGTGGAAGGTGGAAAAATTGATGGTGGAGGCCATGGAAATGATGGCGCTACGATGATCAAAGAGACTATCGACATGGATGAAGCGATTAAAGTAGCTTTCGAATTCTACAAAAAATATCCTAAACAGACTCTGATCGTAGTTACTGCTGATCACGATACCGGCGGTGTAAGTTCTATCGGCAATAACAAGATTCAAAACCTGCAATACCAGCAGTGCTCACAAAACGAGCTGACTGCGCATATAAACAACCTGCGTGAAGAAAAAGAAGGAAAGGTATCCTGGGAAGACGTTAAAAATCTGTTGACAGAAAAAATGGGCTTCTGGAAAGAGGTTCCCATTAATTGGGAAAATGAAAAACTATTACGCGATGTTTATGAAAATACCCTCGCAAAAAATCGTGATGAAAAAGATGTAAATCTCTATGCTGAGAATTCGATGCTTGCAGCAAAAGCAAAAGAGGTTTTAAATAGTATTGCCGGTTTGGAATGGGCCACAAGATCCCATACGAGCGGATACGTGCCGGTTTTTGCAATTGGAGCAGGTCAGCATTTGTTCACACACAAAATGGACAATGTTGATATTCCCAAAAAAATCGCAGAAGCTGCAAAATATTAAGCAACTTTGATTAAAAAAAGGAAAAGGATGGATCAGGAATGATTCATCCTTTTTTTGTTGTAACTGCAATTAATTCGTTTACATGAACAGGGCATGGGCATGAAAAACAATTACCAAAAGGTTAGGCATGAGTGGGTACGGTAAAATAGTGTCTGTCAACAAAATATTCCAAAGAGCAAGT
>CAZVAD010000028.1:0-23156 GCA_964624645.1 uncultured Mariniphaga sp. | reverse complement strand
ATTAACTTTCTGTCTTCTTGCTCATTCGCGATTTTTACTAATTCATAAATTGCATCAATTCTGCCTGCATATAGCGGGGTATATCTTTTGAAAGTGTTTATCCCAAATAATATTAATAAAATTCCGACTATGGTGAAAATAGATTGATTAGCAGTTGAAAAGTTTTTAATCGCAGAATAGTATACAATGGCCGAAAACATTGTCAGTGGTAAAAATATTTTCTCCATTTGCATATTTGACTCTCCTTCTTTAAAAGAGATACAGGCAACAAAAAAATAACTGATTGAAAAAAGTGTCAAAAATAAGACATGAGTCCATTTTCGTTTACGTAAAGAGATAACTATTGTAATAAAAAAAACAGATAGTAATGGGAGGTATAATGTTTTAATTTTCTGTCTGAAAAAACCATATGGATAGTAAGAGCCAAATTCTTTTAGTACTGAAAATGGGGATTCCAAAACATTTTCGTATAGGCTTTGATGCTCGGGATTTTCATTTCCAATAAATATTTTGTACAAAAAAAGAATCAAAGTAAAGGTAAGTAACAGATATGGCATGATACTTTTAAACCTATTATTAAGAATGACATAAAACGTAATTGAGAAAATGAGTGAAAATAATGCAATAGTGTGAGATACATAACCAAAAACCACAAGCAAGCAGGAAACCAACAGGGTAATTGCTGTTTTCCATTTTCCCCAAATGCTTTTTTTGTCGGCGTAGCACAGCCATGCAAAAAGCAAAATGCTATTTAATAATGCAATTGTACTTTCAGATGTCGGTCTGAAATAACTTTCTCCAACACCAATGGCAGATATTGCTATTATTGCAAAACCGGCAGCTTTGTTTTTTAATACGTTATTGGCTAAATAAAAATAAAATAGTTTTACAAGGACAAAAGAAGCAGAGTAAATATATAAACATAGTAATAAAGGAAAATTAAATTTGGTTGCCAACACAAGTAAAACTTGATTAATAATAGTTGTTGACCGGCCATGAGGGATGAAAAAATCCTGGCTATTAACAATATTGAAAAAATAATAGGCAGGGTCCAAAATCAATATCCTTTCTTTTGTGTAAATAACAGACAGACCAATTAGAAACAAAAAAAACAAATATGAAAAAACTTCAAGGTACTTGATTTTATTTACCGAGATTTTCATAACCCATACTATATTATTTCAACTGCAAAAATGAATAAAAAAAATGGTATTGCTACATTAACAAAATGTATTATGTTTGCTTTATGCGAATTATTATAGCGCTTTAATATGAAGCTTAAGTTTCATGGAAAATATTTACCATTTTATATAATAGCTTTTTTTGGTATTCTTTTATTTTTTATGGGAATTGCCAATCATTACTTTTTTCGTACGGTGACTTATGATTATGGCAATTACAACTTTGCATTTTGGGATTATTCACACTTCAGGATTAGTCCGATGCCTACCTATCCTGGTAATTTTTTACAGGATCACTTTTCGTTCACACTAATGTATTTTATTCCGGTTTTCTGGCTCCTGAATTGGCTAACCGGAACATACACACTTATAATCATTCAATACGCTTTAATATTGGTTGCTGCATGGTTCACTTATAAATTTGTCATGCTTAAAACCGATAATCACTGGCTTGGGGCAGGAGTTTTGGTTTATTATTTTGTATTGCTCGGAAGGTATACTACTTTTTCGTGCGACGTTAATCTTGCTGTAATTTCCTCATGTTTTATTCCGGTATTTCTTTATTTTTTTGAGAAAAAAAAATATCTCGTATCCTCTATTCTGCTCATTCTTTCTCTGCTTTCAAGAGAAAATATTCCACTTTGGTTTATTTTTATTTTTATCGTTTTAATCATTCAGCACCGGAAAGAAAAAAAAGCGGTATTGTTCAGCCTTCTTGGGATTGCGGTTTCAATACTCTATTTTATATTGCTTTTTAAAATATTCATTCCTGCCATTGAAACCGAAGAAAAGCAGTTTACGCTTTTTAACTACTCTGCATTGGGCTCAAATCCGGGAGAAGCGCTTAAATTCATCGTTCAAAACCCATTTGAAAGTATCAAACTGTTTTTTATTAATCACCTTGATAATCCTGCTTTTAATAGAGTAAAAGCCGAATTTTATATTGTTTATCTGATTTCGGGAGGTATTATTCTGCTACTAAGGCCACAGTTTTTTATCTGGTTTATACCAATTGTTGCTCAGAAAGTACTGAACGATTCTTTCATTCGCTGGGGAATTTCAACATATTATTCTATTGAGGTAGTAACTATGCTTCCCTTGTCTGTTTTTTGGACACTCGCATCATTAAAATCAAAAAAACTTCAAAATATACTTGCTCTCATTGTATGTATTGCCACGCTCTTAATGACCATTTATAAACTTGATAGAAAAAATGTTGAAATTCCCTGGACATTAAATCCGCCCAAAGAAAAAATTTACTACAAAGGTTTCTGGAAAACTTCGTTTGATATTAAAAAGGTGAACAAACTGTTAAGGCAAATTCCGGCCAATGCCAAAGTCAGTGCTTCCGATCATCTGCTTTCCCATCTTGCGCAACGCCGGCATATCTATCTTTTTCCATCTGTGAAGGATGCTGAATATATAGTTTTTTCGGTTTTTGATGATTATTTTATGATTTCGCACGAGGAAAACGAAAAAAATAGAAATATGTACTTGTTTGATTCGGACTGGGAAATTGTGGCACAGGAATTTCCGGTTTTTCTTCTGCAATCAAAACAGTCAGTTTCTGGAGCTGAAAAGATTGGTGCAAATAAATTAGTTCTATCAAGTGATACCCTGTTTTGTAATTTCGAAACTATTGACCATATCGGTAATCAGGTGCTTTTTAGTAACAATAAAGTGGCAGAAAGCGCTTCAAGATTGACTGCTGAAAAGTCTTTCAGCAAAAATCACAGCATAAAACTAAGTGCTGAAGATCCGTACAGTTCACTATTCGTTTTTGATGATATTGAAAGAATACGCTATTTGCATATCAGTATTTGGAGTTTGGGAGAAGAAAACAAATCTCATATTGTTGCAGAAGGTAGAAATAACTTTTATTTATCTGGCAGCAAGGTGGAATCTGACGACGAAACGGGTTGGGTGAAGTTAGCTTTAAGCTTTTGGATACCTCAGGATTTGAGCGTTGGTGATTTAAGGATTTATTTTTATAACAGTGGAAATCAGTCAGTTTACTTCGATGATTTAAAAATTATTAGTTATTGCGAAAAACAGAATGATATTTTATCTGAGTAATAACTAAACTCTTGCATGTGATATAATTATTGGCGAGAGTTTAATTAATAACTGTCAATTTTCACCGACAATTTTTTCAGATTGAGTTTTTTTCTGCCATTATTCCATACATAAACTTTAATAACAGTAGATTCAGGCAAAACAGCCGGTAGTTTGGTGGAGATTTGAACGGTGTCTCTGCTGGAACCTCTTGAGAAGAGGTCTCTGTTTTCCCAGCGTAGATTTTTATTGTCTTGCTCAATGGAAAAGACCAGTGAAACATCATCTTTTTCAATATTGTCGATGCTAAAGTAGTCAAGGGAAATGTCAAATTCCAGAAACTCTTTCTGTTCAATCTCATCAATCAGTATAGTAATCCCCGGGCTGAATTCACGGGTTTTATCCATTTGGAAAAACTTTTCACCTTTTACATCTACAACTTTTTCATCATTAAAATCTTCGAAAGTTAAGATTCTTTTGATGGTTGATTTCCGGGCTTTGGCTGGCGTTTTCTTCCTGCTCTTTTTAAATAGTTGAATGCTGTAATCGTATCCACCCAGGACAGTGATCTTTTCGAGCGGATAGAAAGATTTCACTTTTTCCAGATAAGGATCTTTTTCCATGTTTTTAAGTTGTACTTTTCCTTCGTTCGGGCCAAAATGCGCATCCCATACCAGCAAATCGCCCCATTCCATGGAGTTGGATGGCTGTTGTTTATCAGCCACCCACCAGTTACATTTTTGAGTATCGTATGGGTCTAATTCTAAGAAATGGATTACCAGCGGGTTAAAATAAAAAACTTTCTCCCCTTTTTCGTTATAACGGATATAATCGGCACTTTTTTTAATCAGTTGCTCTATTGGATCAGCTTTTAGTAAAAGATTGTTTTGAGAAAACAGTAAGATAATTTGAAGTATGGTAAAAGCAGAAAAAATTCCATAGTTGATATTTTTCTTCTTTATTTTTTCTGAAATAAATTCAAACGTTTTCATTCCGGTTAATGCAGCAAACGGTATAATACCTCCCATTACCCGGGTTAATCCCAATGAGCCGCCTATCCCTTTCCACCATACATAGCTGTGGGCGGCAAAATAGGTAATCCAACTTCCGGCAATCAGGATAAACATAATGGTATTTGGGTTTTGTAGCGAAAACTTTTTCAATATTCCAGCAATCCATAAAATAAGCCCGGTGACAATAAATATTAAAAGCGGAATTCCGAAGATTGAATGGCTGTGTTTTACAAAATGAAAAAGACTGCCGCTTCCATAAATGCTTTCCCCGAGAGAATAAGGCTGTTTATGGATGATCCACAAAAAGTCATCAAAAACAAAATAGCCTGTTATGGAATAAAATATTGCCCCGAAAAAAAGAAACGGAATGAAGCGTGAGTTCCGGGACAGATACCAGACTACTGCAAATACTGGCAGGATAACAACTCCTTCGCTTCGTACAAATGGCAAAAACGACAAAACTACCGCAGCAAGTAAATGCCTGTTCAAAATAAAAAGATAAACGGCGCTTACTAATACAAAGCTGAAAAGTATTTCCGTAAGACAACTTATAGAAAGCATAAAATAAACCGGAGCGAATGCAATTAAAGCAACGATGAAAAACGAATTTACCTGAAACAAACGCTTTGAAATTTTAGCTGAAAGCAAAAGGGTGAAAACTGAAATCATAATGTTAAAACCTTTGGCAGCCTTAAACCCAAGTTGCGCAAAGGGTGCTAAAAGTGTTGTAAAGACAGGCTTTCCCCAAAGGTCTAAAAATAACTCAGGATACCTAAATGAGAACCGGGCTATTTGGTAATGTGCAACATTATCGGCTCCATAGAACCCGTAAACACTGTCGCTGAGCAACAACAAAAAGACCTGTATTAAAACAAAAACAGTTAAAAGAGCATATAAAAGGCGTTTTTCCAACGGCAAAATCATGTTCATTTTCTTTGAAAAAAATTGTATTTAATTACACACCATAATGCCCATAGCCCATCGCGCCAGCCGATTTTTTTTCCGTCGGAATAGGTCCGGCCATAATAGGAAATACCGACTTCATAAATGCGCACCCCTTTGACCCGCGAAATTTTTGCCGTTACTTCCGGCTCAAAACCAAAACGGTTTTCTTTCAGATGCAGGCTCTTAATAATATCAGCCCGGAATAATTTGTAGCAGGTTTCCATATCGGTCAGGTTCAGGTTGGTGAACATATTGGAAACGAAGGTAAGAAATTTATTCCCGATGGAGTGCCAGAAAAACAGGATACGGTGCGGATTGCCGCCCAAAAAGCGGGAGCCGTAAACCACATCGGCATTCCCCTCGGCAACGGGTTTCAGCAGGTAATTGTATTCGCGTGGGTCATATTCCAGGTCAGCATCCTGAATGATGATGTAGTCGCCGGTTGCTTCTGCAATTCCCCGGTGCAGCGCTGCGCCTTTGCCCATATTTTTCGTTTGATGGAAAAAGTGCATGTCTGCTCCGGAATGATTTTCAATATAACTTTCAATCACCTGTACGGAACCATCTGTTGAGCAATCGTTTACGATTATGATTTCTTTTTCGAAACCATATTGCAATTCTGCCGCCACCACGCGGTCAAGAATGGTTACGATGGTTTTTTCTTCATTGAAAACCGGAATTACAATAGATAATTTCATCTTTGGTTTACCTGTGTTTTTAAAAATGGAGCAAAGATAATGAAGTAGGCTGATTAATCTTCCGGTTCAGATTTTGTTTTTATCAGGTAATTCATTTTCAGTGTATCTTTCCTTCTCTTTGGATTCAGAAAACCGGGAGTTATGCGGTTCATTCCCCGGTGAGAGGACAACAATCCACAATCCCCTTTTTAATGGTTCTGTTTTCTTCATTTTGTCAGTAAAAAGACTTCGGAACAAAATAAGCGATTTATTACACCGTTTAAAAACACAGGGAAAAATAAAATATGTTTTTAATTTAGCAGAAAATTTTATTGATGGAAAAGATAGCAATATTCCCGGGATCGTTTGATCCTTTCCATGTGGGGCATGAATCGATAGTCCGCCGCGCTATTCCCCTTTTTGACAAAATCGTGATTATGATTGGCTATAATGCCAATAAAAAATCATTTTTTCCCATTGAAAGACGGATTAAATGGATTAAACAGGTTTTTGAAAATGTGGATAAGGTTGAAGTGAAACTGCATGAAGGGCTAACTGTGGATTTTTGCAAGGAAGTGAATGCCGGATATATTCTTCGCGGAATCCGTACTTCTGCCGATTTTGAATATGAACGCGCACTTGCCCAGATTAATAAAAAGATGCACCCGGAAATTGAGACCGTCTTTTTGCTCACCCTGCCCGAGCATACTCCGGTGAATGCCACAATTATCCGCGACATTATTTTCCATGGGGGCGATGCCGCCATGTTTTTGCCTAAGGGTCTTCACATCAATGAATTTAAACTTGAGAAAAATCAATAACGAAGAATGAAAAAAGAGGTTCTTCTGTTCTTTTTCATCCTGCTTTTTTCATTGCCGGCATTTGCCGTCCGAATAGAAGGAAAAAATAAAGAATATGCCGGAAAAAAACTTGAATTTTACCGTTTCTCCGATCCGGTGACTCAGGAAAAGATTCCTGTTTTTACCCTTGAACCTGATTCGGAAGGAAATTTCACAACCGATGCAGAAATATCCCAGACCACGTTTGTTTTTAGTAGGTTTGGCATATACCGCGGATTGCTTTTTCTGGAACCGGGAAAAAACATCCGGCTGCTGCTCCCGCCGCTGCGTGAAAAATCATTTGCCGACAGCAAAAATCCATATTTTGAACCGGTGGAATTCTGGTTTTCTACTGCTGAAGGAAATCAACTGAATGACCATATCTCAGATTTTGATTCCCGGCTGAACCGGCTTTCCGACAGGTTTTTTAATCAACTCTATTTTGCACAATCCCAAAGCGCTTTCGATTCGGTGAAGTTTCAACTTGGTGAAAAATCTGAAAATTTCGCTTCACCGGCATTCACTACGCATAAAAATCTGAAATTAAAATCACTGGAGACAGATGTTTTCAGGTTGAAACCGGAAACGGTTTCCGGAGAACTTATGAAAATTGACCAGAAGTTCTGGAGTCATCCGGCATTTTTGGAAATCTTTGACAAAACCTATACGAACAAGCTCAGTTTTGAAGCACGTTCCATAGCCGGAAGCGGAATAAAACAAGCGGTTGCCACGCGGAACGTTACCTTTCTTAAAAATTTTCTGAAAGAAAAATACCATGTTTCCGGTTCATTTGCTGACCTGGTTCTTTTGAAAACGCTGCACGATGCATTCTATTCCGGGGATTTTCAGCCGGATAACATTCTCGCAATGGTTGCTTCCCCGCAGTTTTTGTCCGGTACCAATCTGGAAATTCGGCACATTGCCGGAAATATCTTGGAGAAACTGAAGTTTCTGCAAAAAGGGAGTAAAGCACCGGCAATCTGCCTGAAAAACACGGATGGCCACAGGGTTTGCACCGATGAAAATCCGGATGGCAACAAGTTTAAATACCTGATTTTTGCCGATACAGAAATGATTGTGTGCAAAGAGCACCTGAAATATCTCACCCACATTGAAGAACTGTTTAAGGATCAGCTTGAGTTTATTGTTGTTCTGCGAAAGAGCGACATCATCGAAATAAAAATCTTTTTGGATAAAGAGAAAATTCCCGGTATTCATCTGGTGGATGAAAATGAGGAATTTGCATTAAAATATAGAGTGAAATCCTACCCCGCCTGCCTGTTGCTGAATCACAGGCACGAAGTGGCCATTCATCAGGCGCTGGCGCCCATGGATGGTTTTGAGCACCAATTCGGAACTTTTTTGCGGAAATATCTGTTTGAGCAGCAGCGCAATCAAGGGCAATAAAGGGAAATAACCTGCTTCAGGTTTTCATAGGTATTGGCCAGCGCTTCATTCAGCTCTCCGGGGAGGAACCATTTTAACCGGGTGATTCCTTCCTCCTGCTGCGGGGAAAGTTTTCCGCCTTTTTCATATTTCATTTCAAACCATGAAGTTTCCTTGAAAATCCATTTCCCTTTGGTGTCCGGATAGTGCGAAACATAGATGTGCCAGGTTGGGGGCAACGGTTTAACAATCTGATGACCGGAGATTCCGCACTCTTCTGAAACTTCGCGCAACGCGGTTTCAGCCGGGGTTTCCCCTTTTTCCGACTTTCCTTTGGGCAAGTCCCATTTTCCGTTCCGGAAAATGAACAGCAGCCGGTTATTTTGAAGGACTACCCCGCCGGCAGCAGGGGCCTCAATAAAAACCGAACGGAAAAGCTGAAAGAGAAGTCCGGGTTCAGGATGGGTTAAAAAAACTGCCGGAGAGTCGCCTGCAACGAAACCGGCAAACCATTTTTCAATCGCTTCAACGGTGAAATTTTCCTGAAAATCAGTGCTCAGATTATTTTTTCCGGCATCTTCAGGCGCACAAATTTCAATCAAACGGTCATTCAGAAAAACTTTATACTTTTGCTTCATTGTTAATTCTTTTTAAACTTATACATCAGGTTATGGAACAGACACAAACCGAAGTTGCAAAAAAACTTTTAGAGATAAAAGCCGTTAAAGTTCAGCCGGATAAACCATTCACGTGGGCATCCGGATGGAAATCACCCATTTATTGCGACAACCGCAAAATTTTATCGTTTCCTGAAACCCGCACTTTTATCCGCGACAAATTTGCAGAAATTATTTCAGACAAATATCCGCAAGTTGAAGTTATTGCCGGAGTGGCAACCGGCGCCATTGCCCATGGGGTTTTACTTGCCGACAAACTGGGGCTTCCTTTCATTTATGTCAGGTCGGCGCCCAAAGGGCACGGACTGGAAAACCGGGTTGAAGGCAATTTGCTGCCCGGGCAAAAAGTGGTGGTGATTGAAGACCTGATTTCCACCGGCGGAAGCAGTCTGAAAGCTGCCGAAGCCATAAAGGAATCTCAGGGCGAAGTATTGGGGATGCTTTCGATTTTTACCTACAATTTTGATGTCTCCAAAGAGAAATTTGAAAAGGCAGCTATTGAACTTACTTCGCTCAGCAATTACAATGTGTTGATTTCCACAGCGCTCGATGCCGGTTATATTTCCGGCGACCAGATCAATACGCTGATGGAATGGCGTGAAGATCCCTCAAACTGGAAAAAATAGAAAAATTATGAGCGCTCAGAAATATGTCAGCGATGTAAAATTCATCGGACACAATCAACAGGTTGTTTTCGACTATCTTTCAGATTTTGAAAACTTTTCCCAATACCTGAATTCCGGTTTGTTCGACAAAATTGCAGAACAGGTTCCCGGTATAAAAATCAATGATTTTCAATCAGACTGCGACTCCTGCCAGTTTTCAATTACGGGCATGGGAACAGCCCATATCCGGATTGTTGAACGCGAACCCCATAAAACAATCAAAGTGGAAGGCTCGGGCGGATTGCCGATTGGCATCACGTTCTGGATTCAGCTGCTTCCTGTTTCGGAAGCGGAAACCAAAATGCGGCTGACGCTGCATACAGAGTTGAACATGATGATGAAAATGTTGGTTGGAAATAAGCTGGAAGAGGGCATCAATCAACTGGCGGAAACCATAAAAAATCTGCCTTACGGATAGCCTTGTTCAGAGAACAAATTCAACCTCCTTAAACATATATTCCGATTTTTTGCCGGAGCGGTCTTCCAGAATGAGCTGGCCATAGTCGCCGGTTCCCAGAATACGTGCTTCAAATTCATGCCCGTCTTTCCGGAAAAGCGCCCATTCATCTTTTCGGAACAGATTCCTGTGATACGCCCGGTCAATTTCGTCAACAAATCCGGCCTCAAGTTTTTCATACCAGTCCATAAATACGGCATGCAATTGAACGGCTGTTTCCCGGATGTTGTAATTCTGTTTTGTCAGCATTGCAAGCGAAACCGCATGGGGCCATTCAGGTGAAAATTTTTCCTGATTCAGGTTCAACCCAATACCAACCACAGCCGAATCAATCCGGCTTCCCATGATGGAAGTGTCAATTAAAATTCCGGAAATTTTCCGGTTTCTGACAAAAATATCATTTGGCCACTTAACATAAATATCCCGGATTTGAGCGCTCAGCCAGTCAAACAAAGACAAACTGGCAATTTTTGACAGATAGAACTGTTTTACTACCGGAAGGAAATCAGGAAAAACAATAATGCTGGCCAGCAGGTTTTTTCCGGGAGCGCTTTCCCACCCGTTTCCGCGCTGCCCTCTGCCATTTTTCTGATAGCCTGACATAACGACACTGCCATTTTTTGCCTTTCCCTCTGCAATAAGCCGGTTAGCATGGTTGTTGGTTGAGTCGACCTCCGCTAAAGTGATGATATTCAGTCTGTCTCTTTGCATTCTCAAATGTTGAAACGTTATTTTATTCTAAACAATGCTAAAAATAAACTACAAATTTGCTGATATTTTTTCAGTCGGGAAGCAATTCGGAAGGGGATTTGTAAAATGGGATATAAAAAACAGATTTATAGTAAAAAAGCTATCTTTGTAGTCCTAAATAAAATATATGGTAAAAAACTTGGAAAGTGTAGAAAAAATAAAAGAAACAGTTCTTGAAGGAATAAGAAAAATTAAGGGGAAAGAGATAAAAGTTATTGATTTAAAAACAATTCATTATACTGAATGTGATTATTTTGTAATTTGCCATGGAACCTCTACATCACATGTGAACTCCATTGCGCAATCGGTTGAAAAGACGATAGAAGAAGAGACAGGAAATAAAGCGCGGCACACAGAAGGATATAAAAATGCTTTATGGGTTTTGCTGGATTATGGTGAAATCGTAGTGCATGTATTCCATGAAACAGCAAGAAGTTTTTACAATCTTGAGGGGCTTTGGGCTGATGCCAAAATAATTACCGCAAACTCAGAGAATTAGAAACACAATATGACAGAGACAAAAAAAAATAGAAAGACTCCACCTTCGCAACCGCCCGGAAACCCGTTCCCCGGAGGCGACAAGAAAAGTGACAACAAGAATCCGAAAAAATCAAAATACAATGTCTTTTGGATTTATGGGATCATTGCGCTTGTTTTTATAGCGGTTCAGTACTATATGAGCTACAGCAGCAGTCCGGCAGAGACGAACTGGAGCGAGGTGAAATCCGTGATGATTGCCAGCGGCGATGTTGAACGCATTGTGGTCATCAATGATAAAAAAGCAAATATTTACATCAAAAAGAGCAGCCTTTCCAAATACGAGCAACAGTTCACCGATGCTTTCACAAAACCTTCGGAAGATGGGCCGCACTTTACTTTTAACATCGGCTCGGTAGAAACCTTTGAGCGGAATCTTCGCGAAGCGCAGGAGGATTCACCGGATGAAATTTTACCTGAATATAAGGATGAACGCAACTGGGCGGGTGAAATCCTTTGGACAATCGGGCCGTTTGCATTGATTATTTTACTTTGGCTCTGGATTTTCAGAAGAATGAACCGTGGAGCGGGAGGTGGCGCCGGAGGAATTTTCAGTGTGGGTAAATCGCAGGCAAAAGTATTTGACAAGGATCAGAAAGTTACCACTTCCTTTAAAGATGTTGCCGGTCTGGCGGAAGCCAAGCAAGAGGTGGAAGAAATTGTGGAGTTTCTGAAAAGCCCGGAAAAATATACCAAACTTGGCGGGAAGATTCCCAAAGGTGCGTTGTTAGTCGGGCCACCCGGAACGGGAAAAACCCTGCTTGCCCGCGCAGTGGCGGGTGAAGCCAGCGTACCGTTTTTCTCCATGTCAGGCTCCGATTTTGTGGAAATGTTTGTAGGGGTGGGCGCATCGCGGGTGCGCGATCTTTTCAAGCAGGCAAAAGCCAAAGCGCCCTGCATCATTTTCATTGATGAAATTGATGCCATTGGCCGGGCGCGCGGCAGAAATCCGAATTTTGGGGCAAACGATGAGCGGGAAAATACGCTCAATCAGCTGCTGACGGAAATGGACGGTTTTGACACCAACAGCGGGGTGATTATTCTGGCAGCCACAAACCGCGCCGATATTCTCGACCGCGCCCTGTTGCGTGCCGGACGGTTCGACCGGCAGATTCATGTGGAGCTGCCCGACCTGATTGAACGCGGTGAAATTTTTAAAGTGCACCTGCGTCCGCTGAAACTGAATGAAGACGTTAAAGTGGATTTTCTTGCCAAGCAGACCCCGGGATTTTCCGGCGCCGACATTGCCAACGTTTGCAACGAAGCGGCGCTTATTGCCGCCCGGATACACAGGGATTCGGTTACCAAGCAGGATTTTCTCGACGCCGTTGACCGGATAGTTGGCGGACTTGAAAAAAAGAATAAAATAATTTCTCTGGAAGAGAAAAAAACCATTGCCTATCACGAGGCAGGTCATGCCACCATAAGCTGGCTGCTGGAACATGCTCACCCGCTGGTGAAAGTTACCATTGTTCCCCGTGGCAAAGCGCTCGGCGCAGCATGGTATCTTCCCGAAGAACGTTCCATCACAACAAAGGAGCAGTTGCTTGACGAAATGTGCTCTGCCCTTGGCGGCAGGGCGGCAGAAGAACTGATTTTTGAGCAGGTTTCCTCCGGGGCGCAAAATGATCTGGAAAAAGTAACGAAACAGGCTTATGCCATGGTGAGCTATTTCGGGATGAGCGAAAAAGTCGGGCATGTGAGCTTCTATGATTCAACAGGTCAGTCGGACTATTCTTTCACCAAGCCCTACAGCGAGAAGACTGCCGAGTTGATTGATGCCGAAGTGAAACAGATCATTGACAGTCAGTATCAACGGGCAAAAGAAGTTTTGAGGAAAAATGCCAAAGGGCATAAAGAACTGGCAGAATTGCTGCTTGAGCGTGAAGTCATTTTCAGTGAAGACCTTGAAACGATTTTCGGGAAGCGGCTTTGGGAAAGGAAAATTATCGGGAACGAGAATGATAATCAGAAAAAAGCTCCGGCAGACAGCCCGCAGGACGCAAAAAATGAATCCGATAAGGAAATTGAGCAAGACTCTGAGAGTCAGAGAATTTCTGTATAATTAAAATTAGCCGATATGGAAAAAGGATGGAAAAATGTGCTTGACACTGCATTTGAATACAAAGCCGACATGGCCAGAGATATACTTGAAAACGCCGGAATAAAGGCAGTAGTGATGAACCAGCAGGACACTGCCTACAAAATATTCGGAGAGTATTCAATTTATGTGGAAGAGATCAACGAGCAGAAAGCGCTTGAACTTTTAAAAGAATTTAAGCATTGAAAGATTTAAGCCAGAGAACATTAACCGGGATTGTCTATGTTTTGGTCATGTTAGCCGGAGCGGCGCTGCATCCCGTTTTATTTGTCCTTGTTTTTGGTGTTTTGCTGTTTCTGACCCAGTTTGAATTCTATCAGTTGGTTGAAAAGGCCGGCAACAGCCCCCGAAAAAACACCGGACTGACTTTGGGCGTACTCCTTTTTGCAACCTGTTTCGGCATTGTGAATAACCTGCTGCCCGTCCGGTCATACCTGCTGTTCATTCCCGCGCTCACCTTTATCTTTTTATATGAAACTTTCAGTCAGAAGCCCGGAATACTTGCCAACAGCGCCATCACATTCACGGGATTTGTTTATGTGGCAATTCCGTTCAGTCTGCTGAATTTCATGGTGTTCCCGGAATACCCTTTTTCTACGGCATTTAATTCGAGAATTTTACTTGGCGTTTTGCTCATCGTCTGGACATACGACTCGATGGCTTATCTGATTGGTTCAAGGTTGGGAAAAAACAAGATTTATGAAAAAATATCGCCGAATAAAACCTGGGAAGGTTTTTTAGGCGGCGCTGTCTTTGCCCTCTGCGCAGGTTTTCTCTGCCATCTGGTTTTTAAACAGATTTCTTTAACCGACTGGATAGTAATTGCCTTGATAGTTATCATTTTCGGTACTTTAGGCGACCTTTTTGAATCAATCATCAAGCGCCGATTGAATGTAAAGGACTCTGGAACTATGCTGCCCGGGCATGGCGGATTGCTCGATCGCTTCGATAGTTTACTTTTTGTAATCCCCGTTGTTTTTGTTTGGTTATCTTTGACGGGAAATTTTTAAGCTATGCGAATTCACGACGAAGGGAAAAAAATAATTCCAGTGGCATTTATTGTAATTGCTGCATTGGATGTTCTTATCTATTTCACATTACGCCACCATTTTATCTTTTATATTCTGATGGGCGGTTCGCTTTTTTTGGCCGGACTGGTTGTCTATTTTTTTCGCGAACCCAATCGTGAAATTGAAACAAACGACAAACATATTCTGTCGCCCGCCGACGGGGAGGTTATTCACATCAAAAAGGTTTACGAAGGAGAATATTTTAAGGACGAGCGTCTTCAGGTCTCCATTTTCATGTCAGTTTTCAATGTTCATCAGAACCGTGCTCCGGTTGCCGGTGAAGTGGTTTATCAGAATCACAAAAGAGGGGCATATTATCCTGCCTTTGCCAAAAAGTCATCAGAAAAAAATGAACGCTGCTCCACAGTTTTCAGGATGGAGGATGGAACGGAGGTCATGTCCCGGCAAATTGCCGGAACAGTTGCTCAGCGGATTGTTACCTACAAAAAGGCAGGCCATTTTGCCGGACAGGGCGAAGAGTACGGATTCATCCGTTTTGGTTCCCGTGTTGATCTTTTCCTGCCCGTACATGCGGAAGCGGAAGTGCAACTGAACCAGAAAACTGAAGGCGGCAGAACCGTCATTGCATTTTTGAAATAAGCCGGCATGAATCAGATTGTTAAGCAGATACCCAATGCAATAACATTAATGAACCTGTTGGTGGGATCACTTGCGGTAATGTTTGCCGTTGACGGACATCTGGTTTGGGCGGGAATTTTTATTTGCATGGCAGCCATTTTTGATTATTTGGACGGGTTCGCCGCGCGGATTCTCAACGCGCGTTCCGAAATGGGCAAAGAGCTGGATTCCTTAGCCGACCTGATCTCCTTCGGACTTGCTCCGGCTGCAATTTTATTCACATTGCTTGAATTTTCCCTTTTTGAAACCAACCAACCCATTTACCAGATTGCAGCCAGCCCCGGACAATGGCTTATTCTTTTTTCTGCTTTCCTCATGCCCGTAGCAGGCGCTATCCGGCTTGCTCGGTTTAATTCAGCCCGGCAAAGCTCTTCCTTTTTCAGGGGATTGCCCATTCCGGCAAACGGAATTTTTTGGGCGGCAGTGGGGCTGATGTTAGAAGTGCAGCGCTTCCCCGAACTCTTTCAATTCATCTCTTCCACAAGAAACCTGTTAATTCTCGGGCTGTTCACCACAGGGATGATGCTTATCACCCTGCCTATGTTTTCTTTGAAAATCAAAAACTTTCAATGGAATGAAAACGGATTCCGTTTTATTTTCCTTTTGATTTCCCTTGCTTTGATTGTTTTCCTAACCGCCTACGGACTGGCTTTGGCCGTTCTGGTCTATATTTTTATGAATATCGGATTGTATCTTGCCGGTGTGCGCTTTTCATAGCATGAAGGATGGTATCTAAAAATAAACCCCTGAAAAAACGGAAGGAAATTTTTTCTCCTCCTAAGGGAAAATAATAATACGCCATGACAAATTGAACCTTCCGTTTTCAGAGGCACATTATTAAACAGGAGATTTAAAAAAATGTTTTACATTTCATTAACATTTTCAATAGGCCCGTTCCTCTCTGCCTTCCACGTAATTGATAAATGCAGAATTGGTTACGCGGTTTCCGCCGGAGGTGGGATAGTTCCCGGTGAAATACCAGTCGCCGGTATCGTTGGGACACGCTTTGTGAAGATTTTCAACGGATTGATATACAACCTGCACTTCTGCCCGGCAGTCACCGGGCTTCAGTAGTTCAGCAATTTTCTCTGAAATCTGTTCGGCAGTAAATGGCTTGTATATCTCCCGGACATAGTTTATAATTTCCTCTTTGGGCAGGTTCTCCTGTTCCTTGCATTTGCGGTAAACATCGCTGATAACATCTTCTTTTCCCTGTTCTTTCAAAAGCACAATGGCTGCGTTGAATGCAATGAGTTTATCAAAATAGGCCATGTCAATGCCATAGCAATCCGGATAACGGATTTGCGGCGCAGAGGAAATTACGATTATTTTTTTGGGATTCAACCGGTCTAAAATTCTTAATATGCTGGTTTTTAGGGTGGTTCCCCGAACGATGGAGTCGTCAATAACGACCAGGGTATCCACATTTTTTTTCACAACACCGTAAGTTACGTCGTACACGTGAGCCACCATATCCTCGCGGCTGGCATCGCTGGCAATGAATGTGCGCAATTTTACGTCTTTAATGGCAATCATTTCCACTCTTGGCTCAACCGAAATGATTCTTTTTATTTCGTCATCTTTCAAATTGCCATTGCTCCCCTTTAATTGCTCCATTTTCCATTTGGCCAGATACGCCCTGACGCCCTCCATCATGCCGTAGAAAGCGGTTTCGGCAGTATTGGGAATATAGGAGAATACGGTGTTGGCCAAATCATAATTGATTGTCTTGAGAATTTTAGGACTAAGCAGCCTGCCTAACTCCTTGCGTTCCTGATAGATACTCCGGTCGCTGCCTCTTGAGAAATATACCCTTTCAAAAGAGCAGGAGCTTCTTGTTTGCGGTACGCGGATCATCTGACGGATAATATCCCCTTTCTTTTTGATAACCAGCGCTTCCCCCGGTTCAATTTCCTGAACTTCATTCCAGCCAACATTCATCACCGTCTGAATGACCGGCCTCTCCGAGGCAACCACCACAATTTCATCGTCATAATAATAGTGGGCGGGGCGAATCCCCCACGGGTCGCGCACCACAAAGGCATCGCCATGTCCGAGGAGACCTGCCATGACGTAACCGCCATCCCAGTCTTTGGTAGCGCGCTCCAGAATATTCTGAATATCCAGATTCTCTTCAATTAATGGGGAAATGTCCTTGTTTCTGTAACCTTCGTTTTTGTATTTCCGAAAAAGGAACTGGTTTTCTTCATCTAAAAAATGCCCGACTTTTTCGAGTGCAGTAACCGTGTCTGTATAGGCTTTGGGGTGCTGCCCCAATTCAATGAGCACCTGAAAAAGTTCACGGGTATTGGTGATTGTGAAATTTCCGGCAAGAACCAGATTTCGTGATTTCCAGTTGTTCTGCCGCATCACCGGATGCACAAACTCAATGGTGTTTCTTCCGAAGGTTGCGTGGCGGAGATGCCCCAGATAAAGATTGCCGGCATAGGGAAAATGCTCATAAGCCCAATTGCAGTCACTCACATCAATCCCTTTGTTCTGAGCCTTTTTCAGTGACTTACTGACCTTATTGAAAATATCAAAAATAGGATTCTGGTTTATGGATCTGTAGCGGTTGATATAGGAACTTCCGGGAGACAAATCCCCTTTGACACACACCATTCCGGCGCCATCCTGTCCGCGGTTGTGTTGTTTTTGCATCATCAGATACAGTTTGTCCAAACCGTATTTCCATGTGCCGTATTTTTCTTTGTAATAGGACAACGGCTTAAGTAAGCGAATCAGCGCTATGCCGCATTCATGCTTAATCTGGTCACTCATCTTTTTTGGGTTTCAACAAGGGAAAATCAATAATGTCCGGCACGATAAAAGCGCCCGGATAATCTTTTTGTATTTGTTTATGAAGCTTCAGCGCTTCGTTTTTAGTTCTGAAATCACCGACTCTCACCCTGAAATTAGGTGCTGTAAATTTAATGTGTACAGGGTAGTCGGGGTAATTTGAGAGGAAATTTCTTTTTTGCCGGAGCGCCTCATCTTTGGCATTGAGCGCCGAGCTGAAAAATATTTCAACGCGATAGCCTTCCATTCCGTCGCGTTTCTTATTGTTGTTCACATGCCACTCCAGCATTCTTTCCAGCTCCTGATCCTGTCTGATATCCAGTTTCTCAAGAATGGGGAGTGAAGTGTTATTCGTCAGCCCTGCACTTTTTGTTGTATCCCCCCATGACGGAAAGGCAACCTGTGCAGTTACTGTTCCGCAGAACAAAAGAATAATTATCCCCAAAAGAAATTTTTTCATTTTTTCAAAACTGAGCGCAAATATAGCTCAAAAAATAATTTATGTTGTGGTTGATTTTTAAAAAAATATTCACGATGACATGCGCTGCGAGGTATGAAGTATGAATATTTTTGCTTTGCTATTCAAATTAGAGGCAGAAGATGCAACACATTGCCAATATCTTGCGTTGAATTATAAGAAGCAGCCGAAACAATGGCTCTTGTAAATAAAAATGATACTTTCGTGATTTGAATTGTTACAATAAAAATAACCATCAGATAATATGTTATGAATAAAATTTTTGCTATTCCATCCAGAGGAAAAACCCCAAAATCTCTGCTTGACCTGCGCTTCGGGAAATGCGAATACTTTGTCATTCACCAACCTGCAACGGGCGAGTCCGCTTTTGAGAAAAATCCTTTCAAGGATAGTGAGCATAGTGGGATCAAACTGGTTGAACTGTTGAAGAAGAAGGGAGTAACCACTATCATAACAGGAGAAGTTGGCCCAAATGTCAGTGACTTGCTGAAAGAAGAAAAAATACAGCTTGTGATTCTTCACAAAGAAAAAATCAAAATTGAAGAAATTTTTGAACGCCTGGGTAAAGCATGATTTTATCCCCGGATATTCCTGAGAATTTAAAGCGTATTTTTCTTAAAACTTTTTTTGAAGTCAGATTTTCCGAATAAGATATTGCTGTTCAAATCAGAAAAATAGCGAAACCAGTTATGAATAATACGGGGATTTTTCTCAAATGACGTAAGTCCCTGATATGCAGAACATAATTATAGTTTAAACTTATCTTAAATAAATACTGAATTTAGGTTTTTATATTCCGTTTAACTCAGAAACGAAATTTTTAAAAACATCAATATGAAACTTGAACACAAACTTATGTTTTGAAAACTGCCTCTTAAGTTTCGATAACATTTAATTTCTTTCGATTTTATTTTGAATATGCTTCAAAAATATTTATAATTGTACGAAAATTTCCAATTATGAAACGAGAAGCATATATTCAACAATTAAAAAGCTCTGAAACAGAGTGGGATTTTATTGTGATTGGCGGCGGGGCAACCGGAATTGGCATTGCAGTGGATGCAGCCAGCCGCGGTTATAAAACAGTATTGCTGGAACAGGTTGATTTTACAAAAGCCACCTCCAGCAGAAGTACAAAACTTGTGCACGGCGGGGTGCGCTATCTTCAGAAAGGCGATGTGAAACTGGTGCGGGAGGCATTGCGCGAACGGGGATATCTCCGCAAAAATGCGCCTCATCTGGTAAAGAATCAACGGTTTATAATTGGCAATTACCTGTGGTGGGAAAAACCTTTCTACACCATCGGATTAACGGTTTATGACCTGCTTGCCGGACGCATGAGCCTCAGCCGTTCACTTCCGCTGAGCAAAAAATCGGTTGTCAAATATGTTCCTCAGATTGAGCAAAAGAGTCTCAGGGGAGGCGTTTCATATCAGGACGGACAGTTTGACGACTCCCGGCTGGCCATACACATGGTGCAGACGGCTATTGACCAGGGCGCTACCGTAGTGAATCACGCAAGAGTTACGCAACTGCTCAAGGATGGGCAGGGCAAAGTCACGGGTGTTGTTGTTGAAGATGCTCTGGATGGAGGCAGTTTTAACCTGAAGGGAAAATGCATCATCAACGCCACCGGAATTTTTGTGGACGATATCATCAAAATGGATACCCCCGAAGAGCACCCGCTGGTGCGGCCAAGTCAGGGCGTTCACCTTGTGGTGGACAAATCATTTCTGGGCGGTGACGATGCCATTATGGTTCCCAAAACCAGCGACGGCAGGGTGATGTTTGGCGTGCCGTGGCATAACCGGGTTATTCTCGGCACCACCGATACGCCGGTCAAGGAGTTTGTTCTGGAGCCGGTTGCTTTGGAGGAAGAGGTTGATTTCATTCTGGAAACCGCCGGCAGATATTTAGTCAAAAAGCCGCAGAGGAAAGATGTGTTGTGCGTGTTTGCCGGACTCAGGCCGCTTGCTGCGCCAAAGAAACAATCCGATGAAATGAAAACCAAGGAGATTTCGCGCAGCCATAAACTGCTGGCAGCCGATTCCGGGCTTATCACCATCACCGGCGGAAAATGGACAACCTACCGCATCATGGCAGAAGAGACCATCGACCTTGGTATCAAAACAAATAATCTCTCTTTTAAGCCATGCAAGACCAAAACGCTGAAGATTCACGGATATCAGGAAAATCCCGATATGGATAATCATCTGTATGTTTATGGCACAGACCAGGAGGAGATTATCAAATTGCAGAAAGAGAATCCGGAATATGCAGAAAAACTGAACGGAAAACTTGAGTTTACTGTAGCTGAAGTTGTCTGGGCAGTGCGGAAAGAGATGGCCAGAACTGTTGATGATGTGCTGGCACGCAGAGTCAGGGCATTATATATGGACGCCCGCGCTTCCATTGAAATGGCGCCTAAGGTCGCATCAGTCCTGGCTAAAGAACTTGGAAAAGACAAAGCCTGGGAAGAAGATCAGGTTCGTGAATATACCGGAATAGCCAAGGGCTATTTCCTGTCGTAAATAATTTAAAAATTTAATTTACACTTTTTTAACCCGCTTTTTATGCGGTTCACTTTTAACAAAATAAAATGATTGGAATTTTAAAACCCGCGCCACACAAGCCCATGTTGCCTGAGGAAAAAATTGATCCGACGTATAAAAGACTTCGTCTTCAGGTATTCTTAGGTATTTTTATCGGTTATGCCGGTTATTATCTTGTGAGGAAAAACTTCTCACTGGTGATGCCCGATTTGATCGAGCAAGGGTATTCGCGCGGAGCACTTGGTATTATTTTCTCGGCAATATCCATCTCTTACGGATTGAGCAAATTTCTGATGGCTGGAGTTTCAGACCGGAGCAACGCACGGGTTTTTCTCAGCTTAGGCTTGTTGCTGTCGGCAGTTACCATGCTCAGTATGGGTATTTTTCCCGTGCTCACATCATCGGTAACCATCATGTTTGTGATTATGTTCATAAACGGTTGGTTTCAGGGAATGGGATGGCCGCCTTGCGGGCGCGTGATGGTGCACTGGTTCTCTACCAGGGAGAGAGGCACAAAAATGTCAATTTGGAATGTTGCCCACAACATCGGGGGCGGGTTGATCGGGCCGCTTGCCGTTCTGGGGGTTGCCATTTTTGGCGACTGGCAGAGTAAGCTCTACTTCCCGGCGATGCTTGCCATTGTTGTGGCTTTCATCGCTTATCTGCTCATTCGCGATACCCCGCAATCCTGCGGGTTGCCGAATATTGAAAAATATAAAAATGATTATCCGAAGGATTATGACGAAAGCCATGAGGAGGAGTTCTCCACCAAAGAGATATTTTTCAAGTATGTTTTCCGGAATAAATTTCTCTGGCTGATTGCTGTTGCCAACATTATGATTTATCTGGTGCGCTACGGAATTCTTGACTGGGCGCCGACCTACCTGAGCGAAGCCAAGCATTTTTCGCTGGAAGAATCAGGATGGGCATACTTTGCCTATGAATATGCCGGAATACCCGGAACCCTGCTTTGCGGATGGATTTCTGACAAAGTTTTCAAGGGGAGAAGAGCTCCCGCTACCATTATATATATGCTGCTGGTGATTGTTGCAATCATTGTTTACTGGAAAAATCCGCCGGGACATGTTATGATTGATAACATCGCACTGATTGCCATCGGATTTCTGATTTACGGTCCTGTGATGTTAATTGGAGTTCAGGCGCTTGACCTTGTGCCCAAAAAGGCAGCCGGAACTGCAGCCGGGCTCACCGGATTGTTCGGTTACCTGGGAGGCGCTCTGGGAGCCAATATCGCCATCGGTTTTATTGTTGACCATTCCGGTTGGGATGCCGCATTTATGCTGATGCTTGCAGCCAGCGCCTTAGCCATTGTTTTCAGCGCCATGACCTGGAATACGGAAAAAAGGAGATTGGCGGCATAATTTTAATACTAATACTTAATACTTTTGTAAATGAAAAAAATAATAGTTGTTGCGTTGCTGTTTGCCTTTTACTATCCGGGCTTACAGGCACAAACGTACCGTGAGATCAAAGGATGGTCGCCGGAAATCAATGAAAGACTGGAAACTTTTCTGAACTCTACCCTTACGATGAATATCAGAAAAGCAGCCGTATTTGATTGTGATGGTACGGTCTTCGGACAGGTTCCGCATTATCTGGCGGATGAAGCGCTTTACCAGTATGCCGATGAAGTGCTGAAAAAAAGAAACGACAAGGAGGCGAAAGAAAAACTTGCCATTCTTGACCGCATGGTTAAAAACGGCGACAATGTGGGAAAAGTTTACGTGGAAGACCGGATTCATTTCCTTGCCGGCCTCACGCCCGAAGAGATTGAGAGAATCGGACAGGATTGCTACGTAAAATCGTATCAGGGCAAGTTCTATCCCGAAATGAAAGCGTTCATTGCCAATCTGAAAGAATACGGTTTTGAAGTGTGGATTCTGTCGGCATCCCCTGAATTTCTCTATCAGAAGTTTGTGGCGGATGAGCTGGGTATTCCCGAAAACTACATTATCGGGGTGAAAAGTGTGGTCAAAGACGGAAAAACAACCGGAGAAATCATTCCGCCCATTCCGCAGGATGACGGGAAAGCCCACACCATTGAGACCTACATAAAAACCCGTCCGCTTATTGTTGGTGGAAACAGCCGCGGAGATATGGATATGATCAATGAATCATTCGGGTTGAAAATCATTGTAAACCCGGATGATGTAACCGTCAGAGGCGCAGAAGACGGCCCGATGAGCGGACACACGGTCAAATCCTACTGGGAAAAGGAAGGCGCTTTGATTTTGCATTGTGACGATGTAACCGACCCGGCGGTTGACTTTCACACCGGGAAATGGAACATCCAGGAAAACCGGGCGAACCCGAA
>CAZVAD010000027.1:0-23231 GCA_964624645.1 uncultured Mariniphaga sp. | reverse complement strand
TTTAATATACCAAGAATCATAAACAAACTGATTTAGAATAATTTTCAGGACAAATCTAATAAAAATATTTGAACCGTTAACGTTAACGGAGATTTTTTTCAATCAGGTTGCTATTTCGTTAAAATTATTCAGATATTAAAGGGTTTTTATTTTTTTAACCATCGGATGCGCAGATTTTTTAACAACTTCTTTTTATATTGCCAGTTCTTTATTTATTAACTATTTATCCAATTTATTATGTTGTATGTTTTATTGATTGGTCTTTTGGCCGGAGCGCTTGCCGGACTTATTGTCCGCGGGAAGGGATACGGTTTTTTGCTGAACATTGTGGTTGGCGTCATTGGTGCCTGGTTTGGAAGCTGGTTGCTGAATAAGCTGGGGATTTTTGTCAGCAGCGGATTGCCCGGAACCCTGCTCACAGCCGTAATCGGTTCCGTTGTGCTACTGGCTCTGCTGGGTCTGATCCGGAAAATTGTCCATTAAGTCTTCCGGGAGTTTATTCATGACAGCTCTTTTGAAAAGAGAAGTCTGAACAACGCCCCGGGCAAACATGAAAAGTACCATGGCCAGCCATAGCGCATGGTTTCCCCATTGGGGATACAGAAAGAAATAAACCGGGGCAAAAACAAGAATTGTTGCCAGAAGCAAGGTGTTTCGCATTGCTGCTGAAGCAGTGGCGCCAATATAAATTCCGTCCCACAGGAAAGAAGTAAAACTTGCCAGCGGAATGAGAGCAATCCAGAACAGGTAGGGCCGGGCGCTTTGAATAACATCCTGCTGAGAGGTGAGCAAACCAAGGATAAAGTCAGTTCCTGAAAAATAAACCACTGTGAAAGTCAGGGCCAGACCTGTCCCCCACACAAAAAGCAAACGAACCACTTTTATCAGATTCCCCTTTTCTCTTGCTCCGACAAATTTTCCCGTCAATGCTTCGCCGGCATAAGCAAAACCGTCAATAAAAAAGGAAAAGAAGAACAACAGCTGAATGAGCAATGAATTGACTGCCAGGATTGTATTATTCGTATTTGCAGATTCAGAAGTGAAAAAAGTAAATACCAGAATTATGCAAAAACTCCGAATGAAAATATCTGAATTCACTTTGAAAAAACGTCCCAGTTCTTTTAGATTGATAATCTCGCCCAGTTTAACGAAAGACAAATATTCCCTGTATTTTTTCAGAAAAAGTAAAATGGCCAACAGCAATCCTGCATACTGCGCAAGCGCTGTACCTAAGGCAACTCCGTCAGCTTTCATTCCAACGGCAAATACGAAAAATACACTGAGCAAAATATTTGTAATATTGATTAAAATAGCGATAGCCATCGGATACCGCGCATTCTGCATGCCCAGAAACCATCCGCTGAGAACAAACTGACTCAGCGCAGCAGGCACTGCCCAAATGCGAATAAGGAAATATTCCCTGGCCAGCAATTTCACCTCTTCACTGCCTCCTATCAGGCTGAAACCCAAAAATGCCAGCGGGAGCTGCAGGGCAATGACAAGGATTCCGGCAAACAAAGCAACGGCCAGGCCAATCACCAGCATATGGATCATTCTGGTTTTGCTCCCTTCGCCAAAGGCCTGAGCAGTGAAACCGGATGTGCTCATCCGTAAAAATCCAAAACCCCAGTAGATAAAATTAAAGAGAACTCCACCCAAAGCAATGGCTCCGATATATATTTCGGAATTCAGATGCCCCATCAGGGTTAAGTCAACAAGCCCGAGTAACGGCACGGTGATGTTGCTGATAATATTTGGTATGGCAAGACGAAGTATGCTACGATTCATTGTATTTTGAGGAAAGCACAAAGGTAGAGAAAATAAAAATTGTGTATTCCCGTCCAAATATGAACAATTATGAAATCCCCATGTTTCTTTTGTTGAGTATTTGGAAAACTTAATAATTGAGTTTATATTTAAGAACAAATAAATATTTATTCATACAAAAAAAACAAAATGATATGGCATTTGAATTACAAAAGTTAAATTATGCGTACACAGCGTTGGAACCGCTGATTGATGCGCGCACCATGGAGATTCATCACACAAAGCATCATGCAGCTTATACCAATAATCTGAATAATGCGATTTCCGGCAGCACGCTCGAAAACAAAAACATTGAAGAAATTCTAAAAGGAATTTCAGGGCATTCAGCCGCTGTGCGCAACAACGGAGGAGGATATTACAATCATAATTTGTATTGGGACGTAATCGCTCCCGGAGGGGCATCAAACCCCGAAGGAGACTTACTCGATGCAATCAATGAATCATTTGGTTCTGTGGAAAATTTTCGTGAAGCATTTGTCCAGGCTGCCGTAACGCGGTTTGGATCAGGTTGGGCATGGTTGGTTCTTCAAAATAATAAGCTGGTGGTTTCGTCCACGCCCAACCAGGATAATCCGTTGATGGATGTTGCAGATGTTAAGGGTACTCCCATTTTGGGAATAGATGTGTGGGAACATGCATACTACCTGAATTATCAAAACAGAAGGCCGGATTATGTAAATGCATTCTGGAAGCTCATCAACTGGGACGAAGTTGCCAGACGGTTTAAAGGTTAGTTGATTTTTGGTTTTTTCCCCGGAGTAGAGACTCCGGGGTTTTCTTTTTATAATTTTCTGTATTATGTTAAGCCGGAAGATTTTTTCATAAAATCATTAAAAAAATGAATTGAACAGAAGTAAAGTATTACGAACTTTTTCAGTATCACATTGTTTCTGGTAAAGAAGCAAATAAAGAATAAAAAAATGGAAAGAAGAAGCTTTATTACAACAATCGGAACAGTGGCTGCCGCATCTCCCTTTTTAGGTATCATAGGGTCATGCGCATCAGAAGCCAAAACTTTTGAAGGGCATAAATTCCCCGAATTGGACTATGATTTTAATGCACTGGAGCCATATATTGATGCACAAACCATGGAGCTACACTACACAAAGCACCATCAGGGCTATTTCAATAATTTTATGAAAGCTGCGGAAGGAACTGCGCTTCTGGAGACTCCCCTTGAAAAAATCTTTGAAACCATCAGCAGGCAATCTGATGCCGTCAGAAACAATGGCGGAGGTTTTTATAACCACACCCTTTTCTGGGAAAGCATGACTCCCACACAAACTGAAATTCCTGCTGATTTACTTAAAGCAATGGAAAACAGCTTTGGCTCACTGGATGCTTTTAAGGAAAAATTCGGGACGGCTGCAAAAACCCGGTTTGGAAGCGGCTGGGCATGGCTGGCTGTGGATGCAGATGGAAAGTTATTCGTAACCTCCACCCCAAATCAGGATAATCCGCTGATGGATGTTGCCGAAGAAAAAGGTATTCCCGTTCTGGGACTGGATGTTTGGGAGCATGCCTACTATCTGAAATACCAAAACAGACGCCCTGAATATGTGGATAATTTCTGGAATCTTGTGAACTGGGAAAATGTAAAAAGAAGGGTGGATCTGGCGAAAGCCTGAAAATAAATTGGAACATCAGAAACGGCTCATTACTTTTGGGTTTTTTATAATTCATGCAACATGAGCCAATCTTTAGTCTTTATCGGAGCAGGAAACCTAGCAACCCGTTTATCCATCGCTTTTTTGGAAAAGGGATTTGCCATTAAACAGGTTTACAGCCGGACAGAAAAGTCGGCAAGGAAACTTGCCGACAAATTGCAAACCGGCTATACGGTTTCCCCAAAAGAGATTTTTTCTGATGCTGATATTTATTTTATTGCCCTGAAGGATTCTGCATTTGAGGAAGTTCTTCCTCAAATAGACTTTCAAAACAAAATGGTGGTTCACTGCTCCGGCAGTATGCCGCTTTCTTCCATTGAAAAATATTCAGAAAATACCGGCGTCTTTTACCCCTTGCAAACTTTTTCCAAAGAAAGAGTGGTGAACTTTAGTGAAATACCTGTCTTTATTGAAGCAAATTCTGTGGAAAATGAAAAGATATTGCAGCAAATCGGAGAGAAACTGGCAAGGAATGTAACCGTTTTAAATTCGGAAAAACGTATTCATCTTCATGTTGCAGCGGTTTTTGCTTGTAATTTTGCAAATCATTTTTATTCAATTGCAGCAGAAATCTTGAAAATGGAAGCGCTGCCTTTTGATTTTCTACGTCCCCTGATTCTGGAAACAGCACAGAAAGTTCAGGAAATTCATCCGGTTTCGGCACAAACCGGACCTGCTCTGCGAATGGACAAAAACATCATCTCAAAGCACCTGGAATTGCTGAACAATACTCCGGAGTTTAAAAACCTGTATGAAAATGTTACGCAAAGTATTTATAAATTTCATCAAAATTATTAATGTATGTCTTTTTTTAAGGAAGAACTGAAAAACGTAAAAGCCTTTGTCTTTGATGTGGATGGCGTTTTGTCAAAAGACACTTCACCATTGAATGAAAACGGCGACCCGGTTCGCACCGCAAATATGAAAGATGGATTGGCCATCCGGATTTTGCTTGAATTGGGCTATCCGGTGGCAATCATTACGGGAGGATTTCTTGAGCGCGTGCGCCTTCGCTATGAACGATTGGGAATAAAATATTACTACGAAAAAGCATTGGACAAAGTGACCTATCTGAACGATTTCTGCACTAAAAGCGGCATAAAACCGGAAAATATTCTCTACATGGGTGACGATTTACTGGATTATCATGTGATGCTGAAAGTGGGTTTGCCGGTTTGCCCCAGTGATGCCACCCCGGATATTAAATCCATATCAAAATATATTTCGCCCAAAAACGGAGGGGAAGGTTGTGTCCGCGATGTGATTGAACAGACACTCAAAGCACAAAACAGATGGCTTTCTGACGAAATGAAAATCAATAATCTCTTTTAAATGAATCTATTACCCGACTACAACTATATTCTGGCATCCCGCTCGCCGCGAAGACAGGAATTGCTTCGCCTGCTTGGTATCCATTTTACTTTTCAGCATTCGGAAGTTGAGGAAATCTTTCCCGAAGGATTGTCAAAACATGAAATTCCTGTTTTTCTGGCAAAACTGAAAGTCGGTCCGCTACAATCCACTCTCCGGGAAAACGACTTGCTGATTACTGCCGATACTGTTGTTTTCCTGAATGGTGAAATTCTTGGGAAACCTGCCGATTATGCCGAAGCAGTGGAAATTTTACAAAAACTCAGCGGAAAAGAGCATCAGGTGATTTCAGGCGTATGCCTGACCTCCGCTAAAAAACAGGCCTCTTTTCATGTTCTGTCTAAAGTCAGATTTAAAGAATTAAGGCCAGAGGAAATTCAGTTTTATATCAACAGCTATAAGCCATTTGACAAAGCCGGGGCGTATGGAATTCAGGAATGGATAGGCCTGACCGGCATTACCGGCATCAAAGGGTCTTACACCAATATTATGGGGCTTCCCGTTCAGGAGTTATATGAAGAAATCCTCAGATTTTAAGCGGACTAAGATTCATTCCTGAAATTGTAGATGCTCGAATTGTCGCAAACCGGCGGGCACAAATCACCAAAGTTAAAACCCGCGGAGTCTTCCGAAAATTCTCTCGTTTCCCGGACATCAGCATAAATCATGGCATTCATAACTTTGGAAATGCCAAAACTGATCTGGACTTCATTTTTGTTTTGCACATTGAATATTTCGTGCAGTTCATATTTGCTCAACAGGTAGGCATTGGGGTATATGAATTTCCTGAATCTGGAGAAGGAATTTTCCTTGTCCGTTTCACCAAGGCGCCATTTCCGGTATCTCCCGATATTTTCAAGCACCTTCTCCGTTTCGGCTGATTGGTTGAGATTTTCTCTTTCAAGTTTGTAAACCGGATTTTCATAATCCCTGAAAACATCGCCGCTGCCAAGTAAAAAGGCCGGAACTGCATAGGCGCACAATACGAATTTATCGTTTACTTTTTCCGGTTCGATGCCAAGATAAATCCGGATTCTGTTCTCATTCTCGCCGATGAGAATTCTGTAGGTCTGTTTCTGAAGCACAATCAACGGAACCGTGAGATTAAACGTGAAGTTTTTTTCTTCTTCAATATTTAAGCTCCAGTTCTCGGATTCCGCCGGAGGCAACTGACCCCGTTTAAGGTTTAACCCCATATTTTTTATGCATTTGGTTAACAAATATGACTTATCAAAGATATTCTTTTAAAAGAAATCTGAAAGCGGTAATTCAAGTTTTAATAAAATTTATTTTCCCGGAAAATCAACAGTTCATTTTCATAAAGGGCTAAATACCGTCTATTTCCAGGATTGTGCCTGCAATATATCGTGTGCCGTTCTTTTTATTAAAATAATAAACCACAAGCACTCTTTTGTCATCCAGTTGAACAGGCCATGAATAGCCGATATCCGAATTGTCCCCGTCATCCCGCAGAATGATTTCGGGGGCTGTGGCAAAATTGGTGCATTCGGGATTAAGTATCCGCGCACGGATTCCATGAGGTTTATGGCGATAGCCATAGGTCAGCAAAACCCGGTTGTCTGGGAGTCTCAACGCATTCAGCGGATGTCCACGGAATCCCATTTTCTGCCATTCAAAAGTTTTTCCTCCGTCCGTGGAACGGGCAATACAAGCCTGGTCGTCCATGTTCGCCGTTCTTAAAAATGCCACCAAATCCCCTTTGGGCGTTTCGTAAACCGAGGCCTCATTAAAAGAGGCTTTTTCATCGGTGGCAACCAATCCTGAATATTCCCAGGTCAATCCTTTATCATCCGAAATCAGCAGGTGATTGGACGTTTTTCTGACGGGAACCGTATCATTCGCGGCAACCACCCAGTATATTCTGCCTTTTTCATTTTCGTACAGCGCTCCCCGGTTGTAGGCGGGCAAAGGTTCGCCTAATGCCGTGAAATTGATTTCCGGCTCAATGTGTGGCGGATAAACCGGACCCTCCCATGTTTTTCCGTCATCAAAAGAACGGACGAGATAGCCGCCAAGAAACACAACATTCCCGCTGTTGATAAAAATGGGTTTTTTCAGATTGTCTATCCCATCCGGCTTGACAAACGCCCACCCATAGCTGGTGCAAAGCAAGGCGCCATCGCGTAATTTCAGCAGGCAGGGATCCTGCGAACCGCCAAACGGATGGGCATAAATCAGCTCAGGTTCTTTTGTCCACGCCTCCCCGTCGGCTGAGCGCACCATCACCAGGTAGCTGTTCGGGTCAACATGGCTACTCCCTTTTTCACCAAAAATCCTTCTGTCGGGAGCGCGCCGGAAAGCCACAATGAAATCATTCTCTCCGTTTTTCACCACCGAAGGGAAAGTGGAATAAAATTGTGCGTCTTCATAGATAATGATATCCTTTATTTTTCTGACGCCCGGAACAGCAGATGAACCGGCCTGGCCGTGACACAGAAAACCAAATCCAAACATGCTGATAAACAGCACAATAAAACTTCTGCCAAGTTTACTTTTCTTCATTTTATAATGTATTTATTTTTCATAAAAATCCTCCGTGAATTCTGCACAGTAGCTTCATTTTATTTATTGCAAATGTCTGATATTCTATAGCCTGATAAAATCAATTTATTCTGAAACTGTAATATCCCTGTCCCGAACCTGCAATTGTCAGGATAGTTTTTTAATGGCTCTATTTATTCTGGCGACCGTTTCTTCCTTACCTAAAATTTCACAAATCCGAAACAAATCCGGCCCCATATTGCTGCCTACCAGTGAAAGCCGCAGCGGATTCATAACTGCTCCGAAGTTCCATTGCTTTTCGTTCATAAACGTTGAAAACACCTCTTTGATGGCAGCCGCTTCCCAGACTTCCACGGTTTCAAATTGTCCGGCAATTGCAGCAAGCTGCTCCGGCGTGTCCACTTTCCACCGTTTTTTTACCGTCTGCTCATCATAACTTTCCGGCGCTTCAAAGAAATAGCTGCCCTGCGTCCAAAGGTCGGAAACAAATTCGCAACGTTCCTTTATTTCACCAACAACAATCTTCACCTTTTCGGGTGATGGAGAAATTCCCTTTTCTGTGAGAACCGGCTGAAAAAGCTCCGTCAACTCATCGTCGCTTTTTTGCTGAAAATAGTGGCGGTTAAACCACTTTGCCTTCTCCGGATCAAACCGCGACCCCGATTTGACCACCCGTTCCAGGCTGAATGCCTGAACCAACTCTTCCAGGCTGAAAAACTCCTGCTCCGTACCGGGATTCCAGCCTAACAGGGCCAGTAAATTGATGAATGCCTCAGGAAAATAACCGTCTTCGCGGTAGCCCCGGAAAACTTCACCGCCGCCATCCCATTGCAACGGAAATACCGGAAATCCCATTTTATCGCCATCTCTTTTGCTCAGTTTTCCTTTTCCGTGTGGCTTCAAAATCAACGGCAAATGGGCAAATGCAGGCTTTGTGTCTTCCCAGCCCAAAGCACGATACAGCAAAACATGCAGCGGCATGGACGAAAGCCACTCTTCGCCGCGGATCACATGCGTAATCTCCATCAGGTGGTCGTCAACAACATTTGCCAGATGGTATGTCGGCATTCCGTCTGATTTAAAAAGTACCTTATCGTCAAGGCTTTTCGTATTGAACGTCACTTTCCCCCGGATGATATCGTCTTCGGACACATCTTCATTTTCAGGCATTTTGAAACGGATAACGTAAGGTTCTCCCGCAGCAATCCTTTGTTCTGTTTCCTGCCGGGAAAGGTGTAATGAATTATTCAGATTTTCCCGTGTCCCGATTCCGTACGAAAAGGTTTCCCCTTTGGATTCTGCCTCCGCGCGAAGCCGGTCCATTTCCTCCGGTGTATCAAAAGCGATATAAGCCCACCCCGAATTAACCAGTTTGTCTGCATATTTTCCGTACAGTTCCTTTCGTTCACTTTGCCGGTAGGGTCCAAAACGGCCTCCGATTCCCGGCCCTTCATCGGGATGAAGTCCGCACCATTTCAGGCTCTCTGCAATATATTCTTCGGCCCCCTGCACAAAACGGGCCTGGTCCGTATCTTCGATTCTCAAAATGAAAACCCCGCCGTTCTTTTTGGCAAAAAGGTAGTTAAACAAAGCCGTGCGCACGCCACCCATGTGAAGCGGGCCTGTCGGGCTCGGGGCAAAACGCACCCGGATTTTTCGATCGTTCATCTTTTTTCTTTTTAAATAGAATACAAATATAGGGGAAATAAAAACAGGGTTCTTTCAAAACTGTTATCCTTTACCCTGTAAAATATTATACTTTTGTCTCTTATTTTAGATTCAGATGAAGCAAAGAGAAATTGAGATCATGGCGCCGGTGGGTTCTTATGAATCGCTGATGGCGGCAATTCAGGGGGGCGCCGGCTCTGTCTATTTCGGTGTGGAGAAACTGAATATGCGTTCCCGCTCATCCCACAATTTCACAATCGAAGACCTGAGAAAAATTACAGAAATCGCCCATTCGCATGGGGTTAAAACCTATCTGACCATGAATGTGGAGATTTTTGACAACGAAGCGGAGCAAATGAATGCAGTGCTTGATGCTGCAAAAGATGCCGGAGTTTCTGCCGTGATTGCCGCCGATATTTCAGTAATAATTTATGCCCGTTCCATCGGCCTGGAAGTGCATATTTCAACACAGGTGAATATCACCAACATTGAAGCGGTCAGGTTTTATGCCCAGTTTGCTGACGTCGTGGTTTTAGCCCGCGAAATGAATCTGGGGCGCGTTCAGGAAATCAGCCGGCAGATAGCGGAGCAGCAGATAAAAGGGCCATCGGGCAATCTTGTGCAACTGGAAATGTTTGTGCACGGCGCACTTTGCATGGCAGTGAGCGGAAAATGCTACCTGAGCCTTCACGAAATGAACTCTTCGGCAAACCGCGGAGCATGCCTGCAGATTTGCCGGCGGGCATATATAGTTACCGATAAGGAAACCGGTGCTGAACTGGAAGTTGACAATGAATTTATCATGTCGCCCAAAGACCTGAAAACCATTCATTTTCTGAATAAAATATTGGACTCCGGAGTATCCGTACTGAAAATTGAAGGAAGGGCGCGCGCTCCCGAATATGTGAAAACTACCGTAGAATGCTACCGCGAAGCGGTAAATGCCTATTTGAGCGATTCATTCACCAAAGAAAAAATTCAAAACTGGAATGAACGGCTGGCAACTGTTTTTAACCGGGGATTCTGGGATGGCTATTACCTCGGTCAGCGATTGGGCGAATGGAGCGACAGCTATGGCTCGCAGGCTACAAAAAGGAAAATGTACACCGGAAAATGTACCAACTATTTCAGTAACATCGGGGTAGCTGAATTTAAACTGGAAACCATGAGCCTGAGCATCGGGGATGAAATCATCATCACCGGGCCTACCACCGGCGTGGTTCAAACGGTGGTCAAAGAAATCCGTGTGAACCTGGGACCTGTGGAAAGGGCGCTGAAGGGACAGGTTATTTCAGTGCCCGTGGATGTTAAGCTCAGGCGCTCGGACAAGCTTTACAAACTGGTGGAAGGGAAAAAGAGAAAAGAGCGCAGATAATTTTTCCAATAATTTGATTTTCATTTTAAATGTCAATATATTAAGCACTGAAATTTAAACCCTTGTATGAATCGGTTCCTTTTTATTTTAATTCTTCTTTTGCTTACCGGCAAGCCGGCTGTTTCTCAAATTTTCAGGTACCGCCTGAGCGCTAACAGCGGAATATTTCTTGGTGAAATGGGCAGGCCGGAAACAGAACATCCTTCAAAGGATGCGCTTTCTCATCCGGAAAGCAAAGACTTCAGGCCAACCCTGAAGCCCGGAGCAGAACTGGAAATTATGCGCCCGGTTTCCATGTATTTTGAATGGGGGATGCAGTTCGGATATTCGCGCCTTGCGGGTTACACACCACAGGCGCCGTTATACAATTTTTTTCTGTCGAAAAATAATCCACTGCCACCCTCAAACAGGTATCCGGCGGAAGCGCTCGTTTTTAACACCCGGCTTTTAAGCATTCTGCCTACGGCACGCTGGCACTTTCTCGCACTAAAAAATGACGTCAATCTGTTTTTGAAGCTTGCCGGAGGAGTTTCGTTTGTAGGCACTGATTTTACTTTCAGGGAACCTCACCACAACATTAAAAACGATGTGGGCATGCTGTATGCACAGGGCACCAAAAACAGCGATAAACCCAAAACATCCGCCCTCACGGGCAGCACAGGGTTAGGCGCAACATACAGGATTTCAGACAAGCTGGATATTTATTTCGATGCCACCCTGTGGTTCATCAATTCTGATGTCATTAACGGGGTTCCGAATTTTGATTACGTCGAAGTTTCTGAAACCGGAACCATGCAAAGGGCCGGTGCGCTTGCTGCCGCTGCTCAGGCAAGTGTCGGACTGGTTTACTCAGGAATTCCCGACCGGAAATTCAACCGGGGAAATGTCACCCGTTCCGGAAAAGTCTGGAAAAGAAAAATGCAGGGCATCAAAAGAAGATAGCCGGAAGACTCAAAACCGGCAGGGCTTAAATCTTAAAAAATATCTTCTTTTTATATAAATAGTAGCACAGCAACCACTCCAGCGCCAGAATGACCAGCGATGTTATCAGCGCCATCACAAATTCAGGCGTATTAAACCAGCTCATCACCCCATTGGTGAAAATACCGACAAACCCATTAAACCACTGCCCGCCAACTGTTTCCGAGAACATATAGATGAAAATGGGATTCATGCCCACAATCACAAAGGGAAATATCCATCGGTTGATTTTTTTCATGTCAATCAGCCAATAGCTGAAAGCCAGCACCAGCAATGCCCATCCGCCCGAAGCCAGCACAAACGAGGAGGTAGCAATGCGTTTGATGATTGGTGTTATGGAAGTCCAGTGCAGCAGATAACCGGCAGCCAGAATAATCACTCCGGCAATGATGATTTTCTTCAGTTTCTCTTTTGCAGTTTTTGAGGAAAGCAACAACTGCCCCGTAACAACACCCCAAATGGTGTGTGCGGCAGTCGGAATAAAGTTGATTGCCACCCAACCGCTGTGTTCTCTGATTTTTCCCATTAAAACCATATCCATCCAGGTTCCAAAATTATGCCCTTTTACAAACGGCTGGTTGTATCCTTCCAGCGAAAAAGTGCGGTATGCTATTTCCGTGAGTATCAAGAGGCCAAAAGAGGCAAGTATCTGAACCGACGGCTTGAAGCGCATCAAAAAATAGGCAATGATGATTGTTACCGAAAGTTGCGCCAGCACATTCCACAGCTCCCACACCAGTTTTTTACTGTAGCCGCAGTGCAGGCCCACACCAAAAGCAAGCAGCAGAATGCACCGCCGGATGATATGCCGTGTGATTTTTTGCCTGGAGTCGCCGTTTTTTCGCCGTTTGGCATAGGAGAAAGGCATTGCCACACCTACAATGAACATAAAAAACGGCTGGACTAAATCCCAGAAACGGAGCCCTGCCCAGGGGTGATGATGAAACTGCTGAAAAAAGGGTTCCAGAAAACTTCCTGCCACAGGCTCTCTCACCAGAACGCTCCAAAGAGCAGTCCCTTCAGCCACAAGAAGAAACATGGTTATCCCTCTGAAAAAATCAAGTGACAACAAGCGGCCACCAGTCAAATCTGAACTTTCGGTTTTAGAATTACTCATGCGATAAATATTAAATTATTTTCAAAGATATCCTGACGAAGCATGATTTTGCGCGATTTTGCCATCATGCCTGTTCTTTAAAATTACTGTATTTATTTTGATGATGTTTAATATAATATCAAGGGAAATGAACATGCAGCTACACATATTTAAACCGTTTGATATTCTTTTTGGGTGTTTTTTCAAACTCTTCTGAAACAATCTCAAAGCGGGAAATCTGCTCGTATCTGGGCAATTCCGCATTTAATTTCTTCTTGTTCTCCTCCATGGCTTCCGGCAAATGCTCATGGGTCAAGCCCTCAGCTTCCATTGCCTCAAAATCGGGATAAACCAGCGCAACCAATCTTCCCTCGCGTTCAGCTACAACACATTCAGCCACGTAGGGCATATTGGCTACTTTGGCTTCAATTTCTTCGGGATAAATATTTTGCCCGGAGGGGCCAAGAATCATATTTTTTGATCTTCCCCGGATAAAAATGAAGTTGCTTTCATCAATCACTCCCAGATCGCCTGTTCTGAACCAGCCATCGGCAGTGAAAGCATCTTTGGTGAACTGTTCGTTTTTAAAGTAGCCGGTCATAATGTTTTCACCTCTGACCTGAATTTCACCCACTTCATGGAACGGATCGGATGAATCGATACGCACTTCCATCCGGTCAACCAGACGGCCTGCCGAGCCCTGCATGGTTTTGTCCCACGCCTCATAGCTGATGAGCGGCCCGCACTCAGTCATCCCGTAACCAATCGTGAACTTGAAATTGATTCTACGGAAGAATTTCTCCACATCAGCGCTCAGTGGCGCCCCGCCAATAACAATCTCGAAAAATCTTCCACCGAAAGTATCCACAAGTTTTTCCCTGATTTTTTTCAGTAAAATGGCGTTAATTCCCGGTGTTTTCAAAAGAATTTTCATCACCGGCTTCTCAATGGTGGGAAGTATTCTCTTTTTATAAATTTTTTCAATAATCAGCGGCACAGACAGAATCAGATGCGGTTTCACTTCTCCAAAAACCTTGGTGATAACCGCCGGCGAAGGCATCCGGCTCAAAAAGGTGATGTGGCAGCCTAAAGTTACCGGAAACAAAAATTCAAACAGAAGGCCGTAAACATGTGCCATTGGCAAAAACGAAACAATTTTATGCCCCGGCTGAAGCGGCATGTGATCCTGGGCATAGACGATGTTGGAGGCAAGGCTCCTCTCCGGAATCATCACCCCTTTTGTAAACCCCGAAGTCCCTGAAGTGTAGGAAATGACACAAGTTTCTTCCCTGCCCCATTCTTCAAATTTGAAATGTTCCTTCTCCAGTTTGTTCTCTTCGTAATAACTGAAAGCATCTTTCAATTTGTACTGCGTGTTTTCATCCCTGGCAGCCAGAAGTGAAAAATCTTCCACTGCAACAACAGCCTGCAGTTTCTCTGCTTTTTCAAAATCAATTTTCTCAAACAAAGACTTTGCACAGAAAACCAGTTTGGATTCTGAATGATTTAAAATATGATTGGTATTGCTCTCGTTAAAATCCGGCAAAACGGGCACTATGACAATCCCTGCCGAAATGGCCGAAAGGAAAATTGCTCCCCAATGTGCCGAATTCCTGCCCAGAACTGCAATCTTGTCTCCACGTTGAAGCCCTGTCAATTGATAAAACAGGTGCAGTGATTTGATAATTTTCGCAATGTCGCTATACTTAAAATCAGCCCCACCATAATCGGAAAATGCCAGAATATCCCAATTCTTTTGAAACGATGAGGTGTAAAGTTTTGATAATGTTTGTGTAGCCATTATTTTTGAAATTTAATTTTTTCAAATTTAGGAAAAAAAATATACTAATCCCACAATTTGGGGATTTGCTGAATAAAATTTCTCTGTATGCACGAAGAAATGTATAACCGGATAAATTTATTCTTTTTGAGGGCTGTTCCGGTCTGTTATCAACAAACGTCAGCTTTGGAAATTTTCATGGGTTATGCTTGCACAATAGCTTTCTTTTGATGAAAAACAGGGTTTGTTTTCAAATTTGGAAATGCATATTGTATCTTTGCAGCAAGAATTTATGAAGCAGGAATATACATATTTTCAGGATACAACAACGACAAAAATCCCTTTAAAGGAGAATGTTCTTCCTCCGGGCGCCGGTCTTCTGAACAACCTGTCCGGTACGCGCAATCCTTTGCCTGCATTGCCCAATTTGGATACAACCCGGGAAAAGACTACCAATACTGAACAACAGGAACAACCAGCGCCGCCAACTCCGGCTCAAATCCGCTACTGGTGGTGGCAGCGTGAGAACAGGATTCTCGTGGGCGACTCAAGGTACATACAACCAAAACACGAACTGAAGGTGCACACATCGGCTCCATCAGAAAAAATAGGCCTTGTGCTCCCTGAGCGAAAAGTAGAGCAAACCCGTGCCGACTGGCTTACTATTCTTCTGATTGCAGGGTTTCTTTTGGTGGCTTCCATACATTCAGCCTGGGGAAAATACCTGGCCAATCTTTTCAAATCGGTGGTGAATTATCCCACTACCGTGCGTATGCTTCAGGAAAAAAACAGCTCGGTGATTCACGCAGCCGCAAGGTTAGATGTTCTCTTTTATCTGATTTTTCCGGTTTTTATTTTCCAGTTGGCAATTTTTTTCAACCTGAATGTACCCTTCGAAAACTTCTATCTGTATGTGCTGGCTCTTTTAATTTTAGCCCTTTTTCTGTTGTATAAAAAACTATTTTACAAAATCTTAGGACACATATTTAATGCAGTTGCCGAAACAAATGAATTTTTGTTCAATTTGAACAATTTTAACCGGATTATCGGATTAGTGTTGTTGCCCCTGGTGACAATCATTGCATTTTATCCTTCGCCAAATATTCAAATTCCTGTGTTTTCGGGGATTATTCTGGCCGGATTTCTTTATTTAAAATTATTATACAGAGGATTTAAGGTTTTAATCACAAAACAATTTTCTATATTTTATCTCTTTTTGTATTTTTGTACCCTTGAAATTTTACCCTTGATTTTGCTCTATAAAATAATGACAATTCAAGCAAAAGGTTTAGTATAATATTTAAAAAAAACGATATTTTGAAAATCAAGAGTATATTGGTTTCCCAACCAGAACCCACAGCGCCAAGATCACCATATTTTGAGCTGGCCGAAAAGCATAATATCAAAATTGACTTTCGTCCGTTTATTCAGGTAGAGGGAGTTCCGGCAAAGGAATTCAGGCAAACCCGTGTTCATATTCTGGAGCATGGAGCTGTAATTTTTAACAGCAGAACAGCTATTGACCACTATTTCAGAATCGGGCAGGAACTCCGCGTTGCCATTCCCGACAGCATGAAATATTTCTGTATTAACGAAAATACAGCTTTTTACCTGCAAAAATATATCGTTTACCGGAAACGGAAAATATTTTATGGCGACGGGAAAGTATGCAGTCTGATTCCACTGATGAAAAAACACAAGGATGAAACATTCCTGATTCCCCTGTCCGACAATCACACCAATGAAATTCCCGAACTGCTCGATAAAGAAGGATTCAAACACACAAAAGCGATTCTTTACCGGACAGTCTGCAGTGATTTGTCTGACCTGAAGCATATTAACTATGACATTCTTGTATTCTTCAGTCCGTCAGGAATCAAGTCTCTTTTTCAGAATTTTCCCGAGTTCAAGCAAAACAATACCCGGATTGCCTGCTATGGCCCGACTACTGCACAGGCTGTGCGTGATGCCGGTTTGAGGCTTGACATTGAAGTGCAGGCAACGCAGGCGCTTTCAATGCCTTCCGCACTGGACCAGTACATTCAGGAGCAGAATAAAACTTCGGAAGAATAAATTCACCGTTACAGCTTTGCAGATTATCTGATTTTTGTGATTGCCCGTGTTCAGATGTGATTTTATACCCTACGCGTTTCATAAAAGAAAATAACTAATTTTGAAGGGGGTAATCATCCTTTCAAACGGGATGGTTTTTTTAAACTTTTTATGGGAAATTCTCCGGGAAAAACTGAAATACGTCACTCTTTTTCGCTGAAAAAGACGGAGCGGCTGTGCAGTAAAAAACAGATAGAAAAACTGTTTTCAGACGGAAGCTCTTTTCTGGTTTATCCGTTAAGGGTGATTCATTCCGGATACGATTTCCCGGAGCCATATCCTGCAAAAGCAGCTTTTGCAGTAAGTAAAAAGCTGTTTAAAAAAAGCGTTCAGCGCAACCTGATAAAGCGACGGATGCGCGAAGCATACCGGTTGAACAAACATATTCTTCAAGCCGGTACGCCTGCTCAGCAAGCCATCATATTCATTTTTATCGGCAAGGGGATTACCCCGTTTCATGTCATTGAAAAAGCGATGCAGAAAAGCCTTTACAGAATCAAAAACTCTGTTATGAATCCATGATTTCGGTTTGCATCCTTATGGAATCCTCGTGAATCAACTGGAAAAGAATTTTCACAAAGGTTTCATTCAAATCCAGCCTTTTCCCGAGCCCCACACGGTTATCCATGAGCTGCCCCCAACGATTGATCTGAAGCGCCATCACCTGATTATCCTTTTTGTACTTCCCGATTTGCTTTACAATTTCAACACGCGAAGCAAGAATTTCAAGCAATTCTGAATCAATGGCATCAATGCGGCTACGCAGCATTTCAAGCCGGTTTTCAAATTCCGGATTGTCAACCGTTTCATGTTTGATAACCAGCCTGTCGAGCAATTTTGCGAGATCTGCCGGCGTAAGTTGCTGAGCGGCATCACTCAGCGCACATGACGGGTCGATATGCGATTCGATCATCAGTCCGTCCATGCCCATATCAAAAGCTTTTTGGGAAATTTCAAAAAGATATTCCCGTTTGCCGGCAATGTGGCTGGGATCGCAAATAATGGGCAGATTGGGCATCATCCGCCTCAGTTCAATCACCGTTTTCCAGTTGGGATAATTCCGGTAGGCAGATTCACGGAAAGGGGTAAATCCTCGGTGAATGGCTACAATGTTTTTTATTCCCGCCTGATAAATTCTTTCCATGGCTCCCATCCAAAGCTGAAGATCCGGGTTTACCGGATTTTTCACCATCACCACCATGTTGCTCCCTTTGACCACATCGGCAATTTCCTGAACAACAAACGGGCTGGCAGTGGAACGCGCGCCTATCCAGATAATATCAAGTCCGGCTTTCATGGCTTCTTCCGTGTGCTGGGCATTGGCCACCTCTGCTCCAACGTAAAGACCGGTCTCCTCTTTGACCCTTTGCAGCCACTTCAACCCGACGGAGCCTACTCCTTCAAATGAACCGGGACGGGTGCGGGGCTTCCAAATCCCTCCGCGGTAAACAAATACCCGCGGGTCCCTGGCAAGCAGCCGGGCTGTTTCAAGCGCCTGTTCTTCCGTTTCGAGGCTGCACGGACCGGCAATCAAAAGCGGATTGTTGATGTGGGGCAACCACTCTTTTATCGGATTAATTTCAAATTGAGTACTCATTTTTATTTCGTATAAAGTTTTACAATTGTTTCTTCGTTTTTTATCAGGTGATGATTTTCACCATCCAGAATGTTTCTGATGTTGTTGGCATTCAGAATGAGTTCTTCCAGTTTGCCGGACTCATTGTTTTTGATGCAATCACGAAACTGCTGCAAATGCCGTATATAAACATCAAGGGAGTTAACGACATAGTGATTGTTTTGTTCAAAAATGGGCTTCCACATGGAGCATGAGCTTTTTGCCAGCCGCACCGTGGAGCGGAACCCTCCGCTGGCAAGATCGAAAATGATATTCCGGTCCTGGTTTGACTGCACCGCATTGGCAAGAGCAAAAGCTGCCGCGTGCGGCAGATGGGATACAAAAGCAGTGCTGTGGTCTTGTTCGTCAGATGTCATGTAGGCGATGTTCATGCCAAGCGCCTGAAGCATTTTTTCCACAAGCGCCAGATGCTGCGGCCCGGAATTCTCCTGATCGCAAACAATGGCGATTTTCCCTTTAAAAAGCTCATCAAGCGCAGCAAAAGGTCCTGAGTCTTCCGTTCCGGACATGGGGTGCACGGGCACAAACTGCTTTCTGCGGGGATGGTCTTTCACCCGGTCGGCAATTATTTTCTTGGTTGAACCCATATCCGTCACGGTTGTGCTCTCACTGATTCCATCAAGAACAGCAGGCAAAACCTCCAGCTCCTTATCCACCGGAACGGCAATGATCACCAGATCAGCATCCTTCACCGCCTGCCCGGCAGGCGCAATCCGGTCAACTAAGCCAAGCTCCAGCGCCTGACGTGTGTGGCTTTCATTCACGTCTGAACCAATCAGCTCCGTGGCAAACTTTGTCCGCCTTAAATCCCTCGCCAGCGAACCGCCAATCAAACCCAGTCCAATAATTGATATTTTCATTTTCTCAAGTTGTTTCAAAAAAAAAGTCCCGGAAACTCCGGGACCTTTTGTAAAATATTTTGTTTTGGAACAATACCTTACCGCCTGATCCCGATTTCAGAACCAAAATAAAAAAAGTAGTAAAAATAAGTATTGTTACCTGTTGTCATCATTTTCTTACAATTTGAAAACAAAGATAAATGTTTATTTTCAATAGCGCATCTTTTTTTACTAAAACTTGCTTTCTGTTTCAGAAACAACTCAAATAAACACCGGAAGCTGCTTATTCAATTTCATCCGGGAAACGGATCCAGCCCGGAGTTTCTTGTATTATCACTGCCCGTTTATAAATACAGCATGAAATCTGAAACAATAGTACAAAAAAAGGGGAGCTCATCAATTTTTACTGATGGCTCCCGGTATTTTTACTCCTGAAAAAAATTTCAGGGTTATAAGATAGCCTTAACTATAAGCTGTTTACGGCATTCAAATCTGAAAATGCCTGTTGCAGGCGTGCAATCATGGATTCTTCTCCCTTGCGTACCCAAACGCGCGGATCGTAAAACTTTTTATTGGGAACGTGGTCACCTTCCGGATTTCCGATCTGTCCCTGCAGATATGCATGTTTATCGGCTTCAAACTTTCTTACGCCGTCCCAGTATGCCCATTGGGTGTCGGTGTCAATATTCATCTTGATTACCCCGTAATCAATGGCTTCGCGAATTTCCTCTAACGCCGAGCCGGATCCTCCGTGGAATACAAAATAGATGGGTTTCTCTTCATCGAGGTTCAATTTTTCACGAACATAATTTTGAGAATTTTTCAAAATTATAGGCTCAAGCCTCACGTTACCCGGTTTGTAAACACCGTGAACATTACCAAAAGCAGCAGCAATGGTAAAATTCGGGCTCACTTTACTCAGCTCCTGATAAGCGTAAAATACCTCCTTAGGCTGGGTGTAAAGTCTGGAGCTGTCAACATCCGTATTGTCCACGCCATCTTCTTCACCGCCGGTGATTCCAAGCTCAATTTCAAGGGTCATTCCCATTTTGCTCATCCTTTCAAGATATCTTTTGCTGATTTCGACATTTTCTTCAAGGGATTCTTCTGAAAGATCAAGCATGTGCGAGCTGTAGAGCGGCTTGCCTGTTTCAACAAAATGTTTTTCTCCGGCATCCAGCAAACCATCAATCCAGGGAAGAAGTTTTTTTGCAGCATGGTCGGTGTGCAGCACCACGCGAACTCCGTAGGCTTCAGCCAGCGTATGAATATGTTTGGCGCCGGCAACGCCACCCAGAATTGCAGCCTGATGTCCTTCAAGTTTCAATCCTTTGCCTGCATTAAACACTGCGCCACCATTGGAAAACTGAATGATTACAGGGGAATTGGCCACTTTTGCCGCTTCCATCACTGCATTGACTGATGACGAACCCACAACATTCACTGCGGGGAGAGCGAATTTGTTTTCGTGAGCTACTTTAAAAATGTACTGTAAATCGGAACCTGTTACTACGCCCGGCTTAACAACATCGGCTATTCTTTCCATAACTTATTATTTTAAATTGTTGAATCTGAATCTCATTACGCATGAGATACAAATCTACTAAATTGACGTAAGGACAACGAAAACAGAATGTTAATGAAGATTAAATTCTTCATTTATTAATATTCGCAAGAAAGTAAAGATTGAAAATTTTTGAATAGCCGGCTAAAACACCCATTCCTCTGAAAGCACTTCGCCACGGATGCTGAAAACCACAAGTTTCAGCGGGACTTTTCTTTCGCTGCCTGAAATCGCCGCCTGTACCATACCGGTCAATCCGCCGCAACAGGGCACTTCCATAATGGCCACCGTAATGGTATTCACCCGGGCATCATCAATCAGACTGATAAATTTTCTGATATAAATCTCTTTGTTCTGGTCGAGCTTGGGGCAGGCAATCACCACTTTTTTTCCTGAAATATATTTCCGGTGAAAATCGCCGTGGGCAAATGCGACACAATCTGCGGCAATCAGCAGGTCAGCTCCGTGAAAATAGGAAGCCGCCGGATTGATAAGATGCAACTGCACAGGCCAGTGGGTTAATGCCGAGCTGTTTTCCCTTCCGGGTTGCGCGATGCCGATGCCGGCAGCGCCAAAAGAAAATGGCGCTGCTCCCGGACATCCTTTTGAATTTTGGTTTTCCCCGCTATTTAACAAAGTGTGCACCTCCTGAATGGAAAAAGGCAGGTTTTCGCGATGCGCTTTCAAATAGTTCAGCGCTTCGGTCAAATAACCTGTCTCATTATGATCCTGCAAATGTTTCAGGTGTGCAAACACCGTATTTTTTCCACTTTTAATCATCCCGGAAATCACAGCCGTTTCATCATACGGTTCGGCTTCGCGCTTTTCAACGGAAATGGCTCCCTGCGGGCAGTGTCCGATACATGCACCCAATCCGTCGCACATTAATTCGCTCACCAGGCGCGCTTTCCCGTCAATGATCTGCAATGCCCCCTCGTGGCAGTTCGGAACACAGATTCCGCAGCCATCACACAACTCCTCATCTATTACAACTATTTCCCGGATCATTGTTTTGAACTGATTTGAGAACAAAAGTAGATGAATGGCGTTAAATGAATTGTATCAAATGTTACAAGAGCTTTTAAAATGATAAACTACTCTTTTTTGGCAAAGTCGCCCATTTTTATGGGAATCCCGGAAAATGAAACAGAGAAGCTGCTGAGTGAAATTCACTATCAGCTGAAAAATTACAAAAAGGGAGACATGGTGGCGCTGGCCGGCGACCCTGCTGACAATCTTTATATTGTCCTTTCGGGAAGCGTAAAAGGTGAAATCATTGATTATAATGGAAATACCATTAAAATTGAAGACATTGAAGCGCCCCGTCCGCTGGCTGCCGCATTTCTGTTTGGAAAGGCAAACCGCTTTCCTGTAACAGTAACAGCCAATGAAAATGTGAGAATGCTTGTCATTCCGGTTTCGGAGTTTTTAAAACTCATGCAGAAAAACACTCAGATTCTGAAAAATTTTCTGGACAGCATCTCTTCGCGCAATCAGTTTCTTTCACAGAAACTCCGTTTCCTGAATTTCAAAACCATTCGCGAAAAAGTGGCCTACTATTTTTTACAACAAATCGGCGACAGGCACCATTCCATTGAGCTTCAGGGGACACAACAACAGCTTTCCGAACTTTTCGGCGTGACCCGCCCGTCGCTGGCGCGGGTTCTGAGCGATATGCAGCGTGAAAATCTTTTCGTCATCAAAAGAAAAACGGTTACTTTGCTGAATAAGCCCAGGCTGAATGAGATTCTTCAAAATGGATAAACCGCTCATATTATATCCACCATTTGCCGGTTTTGAAAATGTTACTGCATTTTCCACCATCAGACAGAGCTTCCCGGAAAACAACGCACCCCGTTTTACCGGAGAGCATTCCGTTCTTTTTGAAAAAAACAGAAAAAGACTGGCATCATTGCTTGGCATTTCTGAAAATCAACTGGTTTTTCCGCGCCAGACCCACACAGACCAGGTGGCTGAAATAGAGTCAATCCCTGAAACCGAACTGAAGGATACCGATGCAATGATTACCGGCCAAACGGGAATCTGCCTGTGCGTGCAAACAGCAGATTGCGTTCCTGTTTTACTTTTTGACCCGGAGAAAAAAGCCATTGCCGCCATTCATTCCGGCTGGCGCGGCACCGTAAAAAACATTGCCGGCAAAGCAGCTGAAAAAATGAAAAATTCATTTTCATCCAATCCGGGAAACATTGTGGCAATCATTGGTCCGTCAATAAGTTTGGAAAAATATGAAGTGGGCAGCGAAGTAGTAGAAGCCGTTTTGAAAAACATTCCCCGGGCGGAAAAAACCCTGCATAAAAACCCGTCGGGAAAATATCATTTCAACCTGTGGAAAGCCAACCGGCAACTGTTGTTAGCACAGGGATTGAAACCGGAAAACATTCATATTCAGGGTGAATGCTCTTTTCAGAATAAAGACAAATACTTTTCAGCACGGCGCGATGGCATAGAAACCGGACGGACAGTTACAGGAATTGTGCTTAAATGAAACCATTTCTTTAAAATTCCTTAATTTTCATATTCTTCTTTCTGTTTTATGCAAAACCACTATCTTCGCATGAATTAACTATTTGTGGAATATTTCTGAAGACAGAAAATAGTGAAAATGAAAAAATACAAATTCGTCAATAATCTGACAGGATGGATTATCTTCCTTGTTTCTTCCATTGTTTATTTAATGACCATTGAACCCACCGCCAGCTTCTGGGACTGTGGCGAATTCATCACCACATCTTTCAAGCTTGAAATCGGGCATCCGCCGGGTGCGCCCATTT
>CAZVAD010000026.1:0-24532 GCA_964624645.1 uncultured Mariniphaga sp. | reverse complement strand
ACCTGCCCCTCTCCTTCAATGATCCATTTGTAGCTGGTGAGCTCTTCCAGCGCCATGGGGCCGCGGGCATGGAGTTTTTGCGTGCTGATGCCGATTTCGGCGCCCAGACCAAACTGTGCGCCATCGGTGAAAGCGGTGGAAACATTGGAATAGACCGATGAAGCATCAATGAGCTTGCGGAAAGTTTCAACTCTTTCCCGGTTTTCAGAAATGATGGCTTCACTGTGCTTTGATGAATTTTTGTTGATTTGCTCCACCGCTTCATCGAACGAGTCAACCGTTTTGACAGCCATTTTCAGGGAAAGGAACTCAGTGCCAAAGGACTCTTTGGTAGCGTGGAACAGCAGGTCTTTCGGATAATTCCCTTCCAGTTTTTCGTATGAATCTTCGTCGGCGTAAATTATCACCCCGTCTTCGGAGAGTTTTTCAGTAAAAAGCGGCAATTCACCAAGCCGCGAACGATGAATCACCAGGCAATCCAGCGCATTGCACACCGAAGGCCGGCGGGTTTTGGCGTTGTATATTATTTCGCGCCCTTTTTCGGAATCGCCGTATTCATCAAAATAGGTGTGGCAAATTCCGGCGCCGGTTTCAATCACCGGAATGGTTGCGTTTTCGCGCACAAAGTCGATAAGCCCTTGTCCGCCGCGCGGAATAATCAGGTCGATATATCCGCGGGCACGAAGCATCTCGTGGGTCTCTTCCCGTCCGGCGGGCAGCAATGTTACCGTATTTTCATCCAGGTGATTGTTTTTCAAAACATTGCGAATGATGGAAACAATGGCGGTATTGGAGTAGATGGCATCGCTTCCGCCTTTCAGTACACAGGCATTTCCCGATTTCAGGCAGAGTGAAAAAACGTCAAACGTTACGTTGGGGCGCGCTTCGTAAATAATTCCAATCACTCCGAAAGGAACAGTTACCTTTCTTATTTTTAGGCCATTGGGGCGCTCTGTCTCTTTCAGGACTTTCCCCACCGGACTGCTCAGTCCCGCAACATTCCGAATATCGGAAGCGATCCCTTTTATCCGGCTTTCAGTCAGCTCCAGACGGTCATATTTCGGATCATCAACATCCATCCGCTCCAGGTCCTTTCTGTTTTCGGAAAGAATAAGCGGAATATTTTTTTCGGCTTCATCTGCCAATTCCAACAATACTTTGTTTATGGTTTCTTCTTCAACCAGATTCAATTTCCGGGAAGCATTCAAAACCTGCTGCAACTGTTTTTCAATCTTCATTTTTCAATCTCCTATTTTTCCAAATACAAATAATCGTAATGCACCAGCGCCCTTTGTCTTTCAGATTGTTTTTCAGACTCAATCCGGTCAGAACCGTATTGCGCTTTTCCCAATCCGATGGTATTTCCTTTCTCGTCCACAATCCGGATCAGGTCCCCTTTCTTAAATTCATTTTCGATGGTTATGATTCCCACCGGAAGCAGACTCACAGCCCTTACAGATTTTAACGCATCAGCGGCGCCCTTGTTTACCACAACTTTGCCTTTTGCAAACCCATCGGAATGAGCAATCCATTTTTTCACGCTGCTGACCGGTTTTTCAGCCGGTTCAAACCAGGTGTGCGCCACGGTTTTTTCAGCGGAAAGAATATCTGTCAGAATATTATCTTTTAATCCGTTTCCCAAATGGACACTGATGCCGTCATTTGCCAGTTTTTTGGCAATCCTGAATTTGGTGAGCATTCCGCCCCGCCCAAATTCGGAATGATTTGACGAAACGGCCATTTCAGGAATGCTGTCGCCCATCCTGACTTTTTCAATCAACTCTGCATTTTCATTTTCCGGGTGAGTGGTATATACGCCGTTCACATTGCTAAGAATAATCAGCGCCTCTGCACTCACCATCGAAGCAATCAGTCCCGAGAGTTCATCGTTATCCGTGAACATCAGCTCATTCACAGAAATGGTGTCGTTCTCATTTACAATGGGAATAACCCTGTTTTCCAGAAGGGTTTCCATGCAGTTTTTCATGTTCAGATAGTGCCTCCGGCTCGAAAAATTCTCTTTGGTGGTGAGCACCTGGGCGCAGGTCAATCCGTGTTCATTAAAGAAATCCGAATAGCGGCTGATGAGTTTCACTTGTCCCAATGCCGACCAAAGTTGTCTTTTTGATACGGAATCGGTTTTGCGCGAAGGCTCCAGAACAGCCCTTCCGGCAGCCACGGCGCCCGATGAAACCAGAATGACCTCCATGCCGCTTTTGTGCAGAAATGCCAATTGGTCCACAAGATGGGCTATGCGCGAAACATTCAGCGTGCCGTCCGAATTTGCCAGAACATTACTTCCGATTTTTACTGTTATTTTATTGTACCTGAATTGCACAGTTTTAATTTTCAGTTGTCATTTAATTTCTCAAATGCTGCCATCATTCCCTGAATCACCGATGCGCTGAAACCGGAATCTTCCATTTCATTCAATCCGGTGATAGTGATTCCTCCGGGGGTGGTAACTTTGTCAATTTCCTGTTCGGGGTGGTTGCCGGTTTGCAGAATCAGTTCCGCCGCGCCTTTCAGGGTTTGTGCGGTGATGTATTGAGACATTTCGGCGCCAAACCCCATTTCAATGCCTGCCTGCATGGATGCCCGGATATAGCGCAGGGCATAGGCGATTCCGCAGGATGCCTGCACGGTGGCGGCAGCCATCAGGCTTTCAGGAATTTCGACGACTTTGCCCAAAGTACCAAACAATTCTGAAACAACTTCACGATATTGTCCGGCATTTTCATTGGATGAAATACAGGTCAGCGATTCCTGCAGAGAAATTGCCGTATTTGGAATTACGCGAAAAATGGGAATCTCATTTCCTGCGAATAATTCAAGTGAGAAAATACTAACACCGGCAACAATTGAAACCAGCGCTTTTGAAGAGTTCAACTCCGGTTTGATCTCTTCCAGTACATCTTCGATAAGATAAGGCTTAACGGCAACAAGAATAATATCTGCCTGTTTTGCAACCTCTATGTTATCAAAGCTTGTATTTAAACCCTTATTTTTCAGCCTATCTAAAACTGCTTCCTGTTTGTCGGAAGCGTAAATGCCGGCTGCATCGGTAAATCCTGCTTTCAGCAAACCGTCAATTATTGCGCTTCCCATGTTTCCGGCTCCGATTATTCCGATTTTTTTCTTTTCCATGCTTTTTCACGTTAAATGTTTTCCAAAGATGCAGAAACTTCTGCGAAAGCTTCTGCAAAGGCATTCAGAAATATATCTGCTTCATTTTCAGTTAAACAAAGAGGCGGCAAAATCCGAATCATATGCTGGCCTGAAAACCCGGTGAAAATCTTGTGCTCAAACAGCAGTTTTTTCCTTAAATCCGCCACCGGGAAAGGGAGTTCAATACCGATCATCAATCCCATGCCGCGCACTTCGCATTTTTCAAATTTTTTCAAATGCGACATGATGTAATTGCCAATTGTCTCAGCATTTTGAATCAGATTTTCATCTTTCAGAACATCAAGAACAGCAATTCCGGCAGCGCACGCCAGGTGATTTCCCCCAAAGGTGGTTCCCAGCATTCCTGCCCAGGGCTTGATTTCAGGCTGAATGAGCACGCCGCCCATCGGGAAGCCGTTTCCCATTCCTTTTGCAACAGTTATAATGTCCGGATGGACAGGCACATACTGATGGGCAAAAAACTGTCCGGTGCGTCCGTAGCCGGATTGAATTTCATCCAAAATCAGAAAGCTTCCATATTTTTCAGTCAGTGTTTTTAATCCTGTCAAAAACTCTGCACCGGGAATATTTATGCCGCCAACTCCCTGAATGCCTTCAATGATAACGGTTGCAACCTGTTCTGTTTTCAGAACGGCTTCAGTGGCATCCAGATCATTGAACGGCAGGATTACAACATTTTCCGTTTCGTTGACAGGCGCTACAATCTTCGGGTTATCGGTGATGGCCACTGCTGCCGATGTGCGTCCGTGAAAAGCTTTGGAGTAGCTGATGATTTTTTTCCTGCCGGTGATAAACGAAGCCAGTTTAATGGCATTCTCGTTGGCCTCGGCGCCCGAATTGCACAAAAAAAGCTGATAATCAGAATAACCGGAAAGTTCACCCAATTTGCCGGCAAGCTTCTGTTGCAACGGGTTTTGTATAGAATTACTGTAAAAACCAATCTTTTGCAACTGCTCCGAAATGCGCGAAACATAATGCGGATGACTGTGCCCGATGGAAATTACGGCATGACCTCCATATAAATCGAGATACTTATTTCCCTGGTCGTCCCAAACATGGCATCCCATGGCCTTTACGGGCGTGATGTTAAAAAGCGGATAAACGTCAAAAAGTTTCATCATGTTAAAATGCAACGGGTTTTAAATTCAGACCGGTGGTTTCATCCATGCCGAACATCAAATTCATATTTTGCACTGCCTGTCCGGAAGCGCCTTTAATAAGGTTGTCTGTCAGACTGATAATCACCAGTTTATCTTTGTGTTTTTCCAGATAAAGAATTGCTTTGTTAGTATTCACCACTTGCTTCATTGCTGGATTTTTACCGGAAATGACCACAAACGGATGTGTTTTATAAAATTCTTCATACCGTTCTTTTGCTTCTTCCAGTGTTCCGGCGAAACGTGTGTATGTCGTGACAAAAATACCGCGGGTGTGGTTTCCCCGGATGGGGATAAAGTTGAATGCCTTGTCAAAACCGGGCTGCAATTGGGAAAGACTTTGTAAAATCTCCCCTTCATGCTGATGCTCAAAAATTTTATATGCCGAAAGATTACTGTTTCTCCAACTGAAATGAGAAGTTTCGGTAGGTTTTTGTCCGGCGCCGGTGGAACCGGTGATTGCCTGCACATGCATCTCGTCTGTCAGCAGTCCGCCGGCTGCCAGCGGAAGCAATGCCAGCTGGATGCCCGTGGCAAAACATCCCGGATTTGCAACTTTGGAAGATTTTCTGATTTTTTCACGGTTCAATTCCGGCAATCCGTAAATGAACGCATTGCCTTCTTTCTTCAGCCGGAAATCGTGGCTCAAATCCACTATTTTCAATCCGGCAGGCAAAGAATTGGAATTCACAAATTCCCGGGATCTTCCATGTCCCATGCAAAGAAAGACTACGTCCACCTCATGCAGAGGATGAACATGGCTGAATTTCAGGTCTGTTTCCCCAAGCAGGTCATCATGTACGTCAGTAACCGGATTTCCTGCATTGCTCGAACTGTGGATGAATACAATTTCAACCTGCGGGTGGTGAAGTAAAATCCGGATCAATTCACCTGCCGTATAACCTGCTCCCCCGACTATTCCGATTTTTATCATTTTCAGATTTTTTTGTTTACGCTGTGATACACTTTCAGCGAATTGGCCAAAATTTTTGTAAACCCTTTCACATCATCTGCCGTCCATGCCTTAACAGTTTCCCCGTATTCGCCAAAACCTGAATCCATCAGGTCGTGTTCAGATTCAATTCCCTGCAATTCAAAGCGATATGGTTTCAGCTTCACAAACACCTTTCCGGAGACGTTTTCCTGTGTGGCTTCCAGAAAGGTTTCAATATTGCGCATCACCGGTTCGTGATACATGGCTTCATGCAGAAACATTCCGTACCAGTTTGCCAGTTGCTCTTTCCAGTATGCCTGCCATTTTGTTAGCGTGTGTTTTTCAAGCAGATGGTGCGCTTTGATGGTAATCAGAGGAGCTGCCGCTTCAAAGCCCACGCGCCCTTTGATTCCGATAATCGTATCTCCGACATGGACATCCCTGCCGATGGCATAGGGCGAAGCGATTTCCTCAAGCGCCTGAATGACTTCGGGGCCATTTTTATAAGTCTGCCCGTCAATGGTTTTCAGTTCGCCCTTTTCAAAACCCAATGCAATGGTTTTTTCTTTTTCTGTTTTCAGTTGGCTCGGAAAGGCTTCATCAGGCAACCCCTTGTTTGAGGTGAGCGTCTCTTTTCCGCCGACGCTGGTTCCCCAGATTCCCTGATTTATGGAATACTGCATCTTTTCAAAATCGTCTTCAACACCATGTTTTTTCAGGAAGTCAATTTCCTCCTGCCGGCTGAGCATCAGATCGCGGATGGGGGTGATAATTTCAATTTCGGGCGCCAAAACCTGAAACGTCAGGTCAAAGCGCACCTGATCATTTCCGGCTCCGGTGCTTCCGTGGGCAACATATTTTGCTCCGATCTTTTTGGCATAATCAATGGTGGCAATAGCCTGAAACACCCGTTCAGAACTTACTGATACGGGATACGTGTTGTTTCTCAGAACATTTCCGTAAACCATGTATTTTATGCACTTTTCATAATATTCGCCGGTAACATCCAGCGTTACATGCTTTTTGGCTCCGAGACGGTATGCCTTTTCCTCAACTGCCTTCAGTTCAGCTTCGCTGAAACCGCCTGTGTTGGCTATTGCGGTATATACTTCAAATCCTTTTTCTTCCTTCAGATACTTTACACAAAACGAGGTGTCAAGTCCCCCGCTGAAAGCTAAAACAATTTTCTTTTCCATAATATTTTTTTAATAAAGCGTAATGGCATTGTAGAAATAGTCCACTGCAAAATTATAGTATTCAGATGATTTCTTCCTGCTGGCCCATTCTTTCTGAAAACTTCATCACCCTTCGGTTTTTTTCTTTTTCGTGATAAAATCCAATTTTTTGCCGTTGAAGCTGTTTATTGGATTTAACAGTTTAATCACATCCATCAGGCTTCTCTTGCGAATTCCGTTTCCGTTTTTGGGAGCTTCTTCCCAGGCTGGGTCATATAACATGCCTGTGCACAGGCACTTGGTGCGGTTCATCCGCTGAAGAATATCATAATTCACGCAACTCTTACAACCATCCCAGAACTGGTTGTCGGTGGTGAGTTCAGAATAGGTTACCGGCTTGTACCCTAACTCGTGATTGATTTTCATGACGGCAAGTCCGGTTGTCAAGCCGAATATTTTGGCGTTGGGATATTTTTCACGCGACAATTGAAATGCCTTCTGCTTGATTAGCTTGGCAAGTCCGTATCCGCGGTATTCCGGCACGACAATCAAACCTGAGTTGGCGACAAAATTCCTGTCGCTCCAGGTTTCGATGTAGCAAAATCCTGCAAAAATATCGCCGTCCAGGGCAATGATTGCTTTGCCTTCTTCTACCTTGGCGGCGAGGTATTCATGCGTTCTGCGCGCTATTCCGGTGCCGCGCTGTTTGGCAGCGACATCAATGGCATCGTTGATTTCATCCACATATCTTAAATGCTCTTTGCGGGCATTCAGCACTTTAATATTTTTTAATTCTTTCATTTTTAATTTCTACAATCTGTTTTTTAATTTTGGGATAATCGCAACCAACGCATTTGTTAAATCTGCTGCAGTTGTTCCTTCCCGTCTGACAATCAATATTGTATCATCTCCGGCAACAGTCCCGATTATCTCCCATTGCCTGGCGCCGTCAATGACTGCTGCAATGGTGCTTGCATAACCGGGAAGTGTTCTCATCACTGCCAGATTACCCGAAAACTCCAAACCTTTAAATCCATCCACAAGAAAAGAGTCCGCAGTCCTGCCCGGTTTTATCTCTTTCTGTTCTTCACCGGGGGCAGCATAAACGTATCCGCTCAGCGGATGTGGGATTTTTGCAACCTGCAAAAATTTCAAGTCGCGCGACAAAGTTGCCTGCGTAATCTGAAAACCTTTGGCTTTGAGCGCCGTCAATATCTCTTCCTGACTGCGGACATTGCCCTTGCTGATTATCTTCCGAATTTCAAGCTGACGTTGTACCCGATTCTTCATGGTGAATAAATATACATTTAGCGTGTAAAATTATGCATTTAATTGCTAACACATCCATACAAATGGAAAAATTATTACTTTTGGCAGGTTTTTAACAGAAACTTCACTAAGTGTAAAGTTCAATGAGAAACAAGACAGGTACAATACGAAAGAATAATTTACAAATGCGTTTGATTCCGCTGCGGGACAAACGCATTTTTTTTAACCGATAACAGAATATGCTACACGTTAAACATGCAAAACTCACTCTTGAGGACGGGACTGTTTTTGAAGGAAAGTCGTTTGGCAGCGAGAATCCGGCAGCCGGAGAGGTTGTATTCCACACCGCCATGACCGGCTATCCTGAAAGCCTTTCCGACCCGTCTTTCACCGGGCAGATACTGGTTTCCACTTACCCCATGATTGGAAATTACGGCGTCCCGTTTGAGAATAATGAAACAGGAAATCCTAACTCATTCAGCGCCCGGAAACTACATATCAGCGGGCTGATTATTTCAGATTACTCTTTTGAATTCAGCCACTGGAATGCGGAAAAAAGCCTTTCCGAATGGCTCCGGGAATATGATATCCCCGGAATTTTTGATGTGGATACCCGCGCCTTAACAAAAATTTTACGTGAGAAAGGTTCCATGTCCGGGAAGATTGAATTTGAAGATAAAACCATTGGTTTTTCAGATTTCGGCAAAGAAAATCTTGTGGCGCGGGTCAGTTGCCCTGAACCGGAAATATATGGCGATGGGGATATCCGCATCGTACTGGTTGACTGCGGCGTAAAAAGCAGCACCATTTCATGTCTTCTGAAGCGCGGAGCAACGGTGATCCGCGTTCCATGGGATTACGATTTCACCCGGGAGGATTATGATGGCGTGCTTATTTCCAACGGCCCGGGCAACCCAAAAATGTGCGATGCAACAATTCATAACATCAGAAAAATACTGGACGGCAACAAGCCTGTTCTGGGCATCTGCATCGGGAATCTGATACTTGCCCTTGCCGCCGGCGCAGAAACCTTCAAACTGAAAAGCGGGCACCGCAGCCAGAATCAACCGGTTTTGATGCAGGGAACCGACCGGTGCTTCATCACCTCGCAAAATCACGGCTATGCCGTTCTTCCGGAATCATTGCCTGATGACTGGGAAACGTCGTTCACCAATGCGAACGACAATACGGTGGAAGGAATACGCCACAAAATCAAGCCTTTCCTTGGGGTACAGTTTTATCCTGAAGCGAACGGAGGGCCGACAGATACCCAATTTCTGTTTGATGATTTCTTTCAGAAAATAAAAGCTGCCAAAGCGAATTGACAAACACTGATTTCTATAAAAATGATAAATACAAACATAAAAAAAGCAATAGTCTTAGGCTCAGGAGCATTAAAAATCGGAGAAGCCGGCGAATTTGACTACTCCGGCTCCCAGGCGCTGAAAGCGCTGAAAGAGGAAGGCGTGGAAACGATACTCATCAATCCGAATATTGCCACCATTCAAACCTCGGAAGAAATTGCGGATAAAATTTATTTTCTGCCGGTTACTCCCTTTTTTGTGGAGGAGGTGATAAAAAAGGAGAAGCCTCAGGGCATCCTGCTGGCTTTTGGCGGGCAAACCGCCCTCAACTGCGGGGTGGAGCTTTATCAATCCGGAGTTCTTGACAAGTACAATGTTGAAGTGGTCGGTACGCCGGTCCAGGCGATAATTGACACCGAGGACAGGGATATCTTCCGGAAAATGCTTGATGAAATTCATGTCAAAACTCCCAAGAGTATTGCTGCATCAAGCATGCCGGAAGCAAGAGAAGCTGCAGAAAAAATCGGTTTCCCCATAATTATCCGGGCGGCATACACCCTCGGAGGCCTTGGAAGCGGCTTTTGCCAGAATGAAAAAGAGCTGGAAACATTAGCTTCCAAAGCTTTTTCCTATTCTCCTCAGATTTTGGTGGAGGAATCCATAAAGGGCTGGAAGGAAGTGGAATATGAAGTGGTTCGTGACCGGTTTGACAACTGTATCACAGTTTGCAATATGGAAAATTTCGATCCGCTCGGAATTCACACCGGAGAAAGTATTGTTGTTGCGCCATCGCAAACGCTCACCAGCTCGGAATATCACAAACTCCGGGAAATAGCCATAAAAATCATCCGTCGCGTGGGAATTGTCGGTGAATGCAATGTTCAGTTTGCCCTTGACACCCATTCGGAAGATTACCGTGTGATTGAGGTGAACGCCCGTTTATCGCGCTCTTCTGCGCTGGCATCCAAGGCAACCGGTTATCCGCTGGCTTTTGTGGCGGCAAAGCTGGGATTGGGCTACGGACTGCATCAGTTGAAGAATTCAATTACAAAAACCACCACAGCCGCCTATGAACCTTCACTGGATTATTGCGTGGTGAAGATTCCGCGTTGGGACCTGAATAAATTTTACGGCGTTTCAAAAATCATCGGAAGCTCCATGAAAAGCGTCGGTGAAATCATGGCTATCGGACGTACTTTTGAAGAAGCCATTCAGAAAGGAATACGGATGGTGGGGTTGGGAATGCACGGATTTGTGGGAAACCGGGAAGAGATCAATATTGAACAGATTGAAGAGGAACTGGTAAATCCGACCGACCGGAGAATTTTCGCCATTGCCGAAGCTTTTCAGCAAGGCTATTCGATTGACGCCATTTATGAAAAAACAAAGATTGACCGGTGGTTCTTGTATCGCCTTAAAAACATTCACAACATCAAGCGTGAATTGTCCCATGCCGGTGATCTGGACAATCTTCCGGTCAGCCTTCTGAAACTTGCAAAGCAGGCGGGCTTTTCTGATTTTCAGGTTGCACGGATTGTATTCAACAGTCCCAATAACCGGATTCACGAAGATTTGCTCAAAGTGCGCGAATTCAGAAAAAAACACGGAGTTGTTCCGGTAGTGAAACAGATTGACACCCTTGCGGGAGAATACCCTGCCCAGGCAAATTATCTTTACCTGACCTACAACGGAAGTGAGAACGACGTGAAATATCTTGGCGATCAAAAATCGGTAATCGTTTTAGGTTCCGGGGCTTATCGCATTGGTAGCTCGGTTGAATTTGACTGGTGCAGCGTGAATGCCATTGATACCATCAAAAAGGAGAATTACCGCTCGGTGATGATAAATTACAATCCGGAAACGGTGAGTACCGACTACGATATTTGCGACAGGCTCTATTTTGACGAGCTCACTTTTGAGCGGGTGATGGACATTGTTGAACTGGAAAACCCCCACGGGGTTGTTCTTGCCATGGGCGGGCAAATTCCCAACAATCTGGCGATGAAGCTCTACAATCAGCAGGTTCCGGTTCTGGGGACTTCCCCTATAAAAATTGACAATGCCGAAGACCGGGAGAAATTCTCCTCCCTCCTGGATGACCTGAAGATTGATCAGCCCCGCTGGGCGCGGCTTTCCACATTTGATGAAATTTATAAATTCATTGAAGAGGTGGGGTATCCGGTGCTGATCCGTCCTTCGTATGTGTTGTCGGGTGCAGCCATGAACGTGGTTTCCAACTCCGATCAGCTGGAATATTTCCTGCAAATGGCGGCCAATGTTTCAAAAGAACACCCGGTGGTGGTTTCCGAATTTATTGAAGAGGCCAAGGAGATTGAATTTGACGCTGTGGCTAAAAATGGCGAAATCGTTGCGTATGCCATTTCTGAACATGTTGAGTTTGCCGGGGTTCATTCGGGCGATGCCACCATTGTTTTCCCGCCCCAGAAGCTTTACGTGGAAACCATACGCCGGATAAAACGCATTGCGAAACAGATTGCCGAAGGCCTTGAAATAACCGGGCCTTTCAACATGCAGTTTCTGGCAAAGGAGAACAATATTAAAGTGATTGAATGCAATCTGCGGGCATCGCGCAGTTTCCCGTTCGTTTCAAAGGTGATGCGGTTGAATCTCATTGAGATTGCCACCAAAGTGATGCTTGACGTGCCTGTTGAAAAACCCGACAAGTCTTTGTTCGAGCTGGATTTTGTAGGGGTGAAGGCGCCCCAGTTTTCTTTTGCGCGACTGTTGAATGCAGACCCGGTTCTGGGCGTTGACATGTCTTCCACCGGCGAAGTGGGCTGCATTGGCGAAAACTACTACGAAGCCGTTTTGAAAGCGATGCTTTCGGTGGGCTACCGGATTCCGGTGAAAAATGTACTGATTTCTTCCGGACCCTCACGTTCAAAAGTAGAGTTGCTGAACAGCGCCAAGATGCTTGTTGAAAGGGGCTACAATCTGTTTGCAACCGAGGGGACACACCGCTTTTTCATGGACAACGGAGTGAAAAATACACTTTTACACTGGCCGGATGAAGAGGACAGGCAACCCAACACCATTGAGCATATTAAAAGCAAAAAAATTGATCTGGTGATAAATATCCCGAAGAATTACACGAAGAGAGAGTTGAAAAACGGTTATCAGATCAGGAGAAATGCCATCGACTTTAATGTGCCGCTGATTACCAATTCGCGGGTGGCGAGTGCGTTTGTTTATGCCATTTGTAAATACGACCTGAAAGATTTAACCATCAAAAGCTGGGATGAATACTGAATTTCCGGCAATTCCAATACGCCGGGAACTTAAATGGAAAGGACTGACGCCATCCGGCGTCAGCCCTTATTAGTTAAGCACTACCTTTAACTTCCAATATTTTTTTGTTTCAGCTGCGGAATCAGCGGTTGCGTTAATTTGACCAACTCCGACTCTGATATTCCAGATTACTGATTTTCCAGCTGCAACATTCTGATTTCTGCTTTTGTCGTGATTCATGGTAACGTTCTTCTGTATCCGTATAAAAGCCGGAAGCAGAACAAAAAACATACCACGAACCCTTAAAAGCGCAGGGAAAATGAATTATTTTTAAATCAGTTGCTTTTGACGGTATAGCCCCGTTTTTCAACGGCTTTTTTGATTTCATCCATACCGGTTTTTGCATCGCTAAACCGGACAATGGCAGTGGAGTCATTCAGGGCAACCTTCACGTATTCAACGCCCTTCACTTCACTAACTCCTTTTTCGATGGATGCCACACACATTGCACAGGTCATCCCGCCAATGTGCAGGGTCACTTCCGTTAATTCCGTGGAAGCAGAAGCTTCATTTTTTTCATTGGTCTTTTTATTTGCCTGTCCGCAGGATAAAAAGAGAAAAATCCCAAGTGTATAAATCATTGCTTTCATTTTTTGTAATTTTAAATTTGCACTGCGTATTTTAAAGGGACTCATTGAATGACCGGTTTTAGGACATTCAGCGTTTCCCTTGTGGTTTCGGAAAGGGTTTGTTTTGCATTTTTATTCAGAAGAGGCGCTAAAAGTGATGTATTCAGCATGGAAATGTAGGTTTTTCCGTCTTTTTCAAACACGGAAACCCTGCACGGCATAACCGCAGAAACCAACCGGTCATCATCGCTTTTCAGAATATTACTGGCGTGTCCGGGATTGCACAGGGAAAAGACATAGACCGGAGGCACTTCATATCCGTTTTTCTTCATCGTTGCCTGCAAGTCATAAATGTGCGAAATGGTCCATTTGTTAAATTCAGCGGATTCCACAATGGCATCAGCAGTCTCTTCAAAACCAAGCCTGCTCTCCGCAACCGTAAATAACTTCCCGGGCAATACAAGCCATGCAGCCAGCAAAGTTACCCCGATACCCACCAGAATCCCTGCGAAAAATTTCAATACTCCTTTCATCTTGAATGTTTTTTTATCTCAATGGGATAAACAGTCCGAAAAAATAAAGGTTGAAAAATCACAACGTTTTTTCGGTATAAAATCAAAGCGCCACTGCATTCAATTCAGCCAGAACCAATTCATAGTCACGCGCTGCTTCAAGCGCTTTTTCGAACGCATCATAGTAGTAGCCAATTTCCAGTAAATATTCCAGCAAGGATATTTCTCCGCTGTCAAGCGCTTTTTCGAGCAATTCATTGTTTCTGCCTGCGTCAATTTCCCGGCGAAATTGTTCGGTATTCTGCTGCAAGACCGATGCTTTCAGATAGAGGCTTCTCAACCGGTTGTAAAACTGCACCTTGCTGTCTTCCAGTTGTTTTTGCGACGCTGCAACCTGGGCTTCGGCGTATTTCTGCATGTTTCTGTTTTCCCAAAGCGGAATGGAAACGCCAAGCGTAACTCCCTGAAAATGCTCACCTACAACTTTTTCGCTCAGGTATCCGGCGGATAGTTTGGGAAGCGCCAGCGCACGGCTCAACTTTACCTGTTCTTCTCCGATTTCAATCTCTCCTTTCACATATTTCAAAACCGGACTGACTGATTCCATTCCGGAATACCAGGCATCAAAGTCGCCGGGAAGGGCAGAAATTGATAATTCATTTTCCTCCGGTCCGATATCTTCTCCGTTGTTCAACCTCCGGAGCTCTGCCTGCAATGCCACGCGTTCAGCCTCCATCTTGGTAAGCTCAGCCTGCATGGAGGCCAGGTTCAGCCGTGCCTTATTGTATTCCAGAATGTTTGCATCTCCCTTTTCAAGCCTGATTTTATAGGTTTCTGCAATCTTTTGCGCATTGTCCAGCCTTTGTGAAAATTCCCTGATCAGTGCATTGTAATATATCAGATCGATGCAGATTTGCCGGGCTGAAAGCAGAATATTTATCCTTTCGGATTTGTAGGCAAGTTCGGCATTCACATTCTTCAGGTCTGCAATATTTCGCCGGTAGCCATAAGCCGTCGGAAAATCAAAAGACTGGCTGACAGAGATATCCGTCCGGTTGCCAATTGCAGAAGGACTTCCCCACAAATAGTTAAACTCCACTTCCGGGTCGTGCAAAAATATTCCGGTGCGGTTGCCGATTTTTTGCGCTTCCACCTGCTCGCGCAATGCGCTCAGCGTTGAATTGTTCTGCTCAATTGCTTTCAGTACGGATTCCACTTCGTTCTGTGCAATGGAGGGAAGAATAAATGAAGTCAGCAATATGCTGATTATTAATCTTTTCATGTTTTTATAATTGTTTGTTTTCAGCTAAACAGAGAACCGGCCGGATAAGGCAGCACGCCTCTGTTTTTTGGAAAACTTGTTTTCTATTCATGTTTTCTCTTATACAACCATTCATAAACTATCGGAACAATATATATATTCAGCAAAGTGGAGGAGAGTAATCCCCCAAGCACCACCACCGCCATCGGACTTTGAATCTCATTTCCGGCTTTGGCACCTCCGATAACAAGCGGAATCAGCGCAAGGGCTGAAGTGAGCGCAGTCATCAAAATTGGATTGAGCCTGTCCACCGAACCGTGCAGTACCGTTTCATGCAAAGAATAATTTTCCTGGTGCATGTGCTGATACCTTGAAATCAGCAAAATGCCGTTCCGGGTTGCAATGCCGAACAAAGTGATAAAACCGATGATTGAAGGAATACTCACAATTCCGGAAGAGATAAATACTGCCAATATCCCTCCGATGAGGGCAAACGGAAGATTAACAAGCACAATGGCTGAAAGGGTAAGGTCTTTGAATTCCCCATAGAGCAAAAGATAAATCACAAAAATAGCCAGAATTGAAGTGATGAGCAAAATCCGGGAGGCTGCTTCGGTGCTTTCAAACTGTCCGCCATATTCAATCCGGTAGCCTTCCGGCAATGGAATATCACTGTTTATTTTGGTTTTGATATCTTCCACCACGCCTTTCAAATCCCTGCCCGACACATTGGCCGAAATCACGATTTTTCGTTGCACATTTTCGCGACTGATTGAATTGGGGCCGCCAACCGAAACAATTTCAGCCACCTCTTCGAGCGGAATTTTCTTTCCGTTTTCCGTGTCAATCAATGCCGATTTTACCTGATCGATGGTTTCCGTGTAGTTTTTATTCAGGCGCAGGATCAGGTCAAAACTGCGCTGCCCTTCATAAATATCGGAAAGCTTTTCGCCGGCAAACGCCAGTTCCACAAACCGGTTGAACGCTTCGATGGAAATTCCGTAGCGGGCAAGCATTCCCCTGTTGGCGCGAATCTGCAACTGCGGGGTTTCGGTTTGCTGTTCCACAGAAACATCCACAAGTCCTTCGATTCCCTGAATGGAGGCTTTGATCTGATTTCCCATCAGAAAAAGATGGCTCAAATCGGTGCCAAACAGTTTGATGGCAATGTTGGCGCTTGTGCCGGAAAGCATGTGGTCAATGCGGTGGCCAAGCGGCTGCCCGACAGTTGATGCGATGCCCGGAATTCCGGCCAGCGCTTCACGCACATCCGCCATGAATTCTGCACTTTTTCTTTTGTCCAGCTGATAGTTCACATCAATTTCCGCACTGTTGGTAGCCTGCGAATGCTCATCAAGTTCTCCGCGTCCGGTTCTTCGTGCGGTGCTTGTCACTTCAGGGATTTTCAGTAGTTCCGTTTCCATCAGATTTCCCAGGCGGTGGCTTTCCTCAAGGGAAACGCCGGGTTTTGCCACTGCTGAAATGGTTAATGCCCCTTCATTAAAATCGGGAAGGAAACTTTGTCCCATCGAAAAGAAAAGAACAGCCGTAATGACAAATATAACCACGGTGGGAATCAACACCCACAACTTATGATTCAGCACCCAGTCTAATGATTTTCGGTAGCGTTTCTGCAAATGGCGGGTCAGCCAACTCTCTTTGTCGCGTTTTGTCAGGTATTTTTCATCAGCCAGCATCAGCTTGCACATCAGTGGGGTAATGGTCATGGCTACAATCAGCGACATGAAAAGTGCAATGATATAAGCTATTCCCAGAGGTTTCAGCATACGCCCTTCCATTCCCGAAAGGAAAAATAACGGAACAAAAGCCACAATTATAATCAGCGTTGCGTTCAGAATGGATGCACGGATTTCCACCGAAGCATCAAAAACCACATCAAAAATCCGCCGGCGCTCCTCCTTTGGTTTTAGGTGATTCTGCCGCAATCGCTTATAGACATTTTCCACGTCAATGATCGCATCGTCCACCAGCGAGCCGATGGCAATGGCCATTCCGCCAAGTGTCATGGTGTTGATGTTCATTCCCAGCAGATGAAGCACAATGACTGTCCCCAATAATGAAAGCGGGATGGCAAAAACTGAAATTACCGTTGTGCGCAAACTTGCCAGAAACAAAAACAGGATAATGACTACGAAAACAGCGCCTTCAATGAGTGCACGGCCAACATTGTTGACCGACGCCTGAATAAAATCGGCCTGCCGGAAAATTTTCGTGTCCATCCTGATGTCCGGTGGCAGGGATTTAATGATATCCTCCAGGTTTTTTTCGATATTTTCCGTAACCCTGAGCGTATTGATATTCGGCTGTTTGGAGACAGACAGAATGACTGCCGGAGTTGCATTCTGAGAAGCATAGCCCATTTTCACGGCGCTGCCGGTTACAACTTCCGCAACATCCGAAACCACAACCGGTTTGCCACTTACGGTTTTAATGAAAGTGTTTCCCAGTTCTTCGAGGTTATTTGTGCGTGCCATTCCGCGCAGGGCAAATTCATTTCCGAACTCGCGGACAACGCCACCTGTTGAGTTGTTACTTATCGTTCTGCCGACATTTTCAAGTTCGCTCATGGTTACCCCGTAAGCGGCCATCTTTTGCGGATCGGCAAGAATCTGATATTGCTTGAAATCGCCGCCGATGATGGTTACCTGAGAAACGCCTCCGGTAGCAAGAATTGCAGGTTTCACCACCCATTCGGATAACGTGCGGAGCTCCATCATGGAGGTGGAATCGGCCTGAAGACCGATGAAAAGAATTTCACCCATGATGCTCGATTGCGGGGCAAGAACGGGCGTAACATGCTCAGGGAGTGAATTGGCAAGTGTAACCATTTTCTCGCTCACAATCTGCCGCGCTTTGAAAATATCGGCTCCCCAGTCAAATTCAACCCACACAAAAGAGAATCCATACATGGAAGCCGAGCGCACCCGGCGCACCTGTGAAGCGCCGTTCACGGCGGTTTCAATGGGAAAAGTCACCAGCCTCTCCACCTCTTCGGCTGCCATGCCGTGAGCATCGGTCATAACCACAACCGTTGGCGCCGTAAGATCGGGGAAGACATCAATATCCATAATCCGGGATGTATATAGCCCTCCGACAATCAGCAAAACGGCTCCCAGTAATATGAAAAGCCTGTTTTTAAGAGAGAATTTTATTAATCTGTTTATCATTTTTCCGGAATATTAATGCACGTGGACGGAATGGGCGTCCAGCGCTCCTGCCGCCTGTGCAAGTTTGACAAAAATAGCTCCCCTGGTTACAATGCGCTCATTTTCGGAAATGCCCCCGGAAATCAGCGTCCGAAGGCCATCGGTAACTCCTTTTTCAACCGGCCTTTTTTCAAACAATTCGGGAGTGCGTTGTACAAAAACAAAAAAGGCTCCCATCTCTTCCACAATTGCACTGTTGGGAACTGAAATTTCCTGGTCGCCGGAGTGCAGTTTTATATACATTTCCACAAAACTTCCGGGAAGCAAACCCACACTGTTTCTGACCTGAAAAATCACAGGAATCAGCGGATTGTCCAAATCGGCTGATTTGCCGTAGGAGACCACTTTTCCGTTCAGCTCTTCGAGGGAATAGGTCGTTTCGCTGCCCAATCCTTTCAGGTTTGCTGTGGAAATCGTACTGAGCAGGTGATGATATTTTGGCTGTAATTCTGCTTTTACCAGCAGGTCGGTATTCTTTGAAATCACCAGCACAGGCTGCCCTGCCTCTGCGAATTCACCGTTGCGGACCAGAAGCTGTTTCACAAAACCACTCATCGGAGAGCTGACAATCTGATTCCCCGATGAAAAATTCCGGGTCAGATGATTATACACTGTTTCAGCATTTTTAAATGCCGTTTCGGCTTCCAGAAAATCTTTTTCAGATACAATCCGGTCTTTTAAAAGCTCCTTTTTGCGCTCATAATCCGCTTTTGCCCGGTTGTATTCAACTACCGCTTCATTGTATCTCACGTCAAGATTATTATCGGCAAGCTCCCTGCTGTCTATGGAAAAGAGCGCCTGGCCGGCCTGCACCGGTTTCCCTTCCAGGATATTGCTGCCGGAAATCAGCACAATTCCGCCAGCTTTGGCAACCACCACTTTTTCATCAATCTGGGCCGGAAGAATTTGTGCTGTAGTCCGGACGATCTGATGAAACGGGGTGCGTTTTAATTCTTCGGTGGCAAAATCAATTTTCCAGCTTTGCTCTTTGGAAAATGAAATTGCATTCTCTGCGGAAACATGCGCATCGTGGGCGGCATGTTGGGCTTCGTGCTCATCTTCATATATTTCGATAGGCGCAATAACAAGCCGGGAAGCTCCCTCTGAGGTTTCCACATCGAAAATCAATTGAGCGCTCCCGGTTGCTGCGGGTGTAAATGAAAAATGGCAAATGCCCTCATCAACCACTCCTTCAATGGTTTGCAGACTGCCTGCGGCGCCGGTTGTCAAGGTGGCGCTTACCTTTCCGCCGGGAAGTGGTTTGAAATCGCTTAGTCTGGTGAAATGTGCCAGAACCTCACTTTCCTCATCCACAGCAAAGGGAGCAGCTTCAATAAAAACTTCGAGATCATTGTTGTAGGCTGTCAACTGAAGAAAATCTTCGTGATCATGGCCGTGGTCATGGTCATGGTCATGCCCGTGATGATGGGCGCATGACATCAGTGAAACGACTATAAATAGTGTCGAAATTAAATGGATAATTTTCATTTTATACGTTGTAAACTTTTTAAAATAAACATGGATGGCTCATTGTAAACATCGGCATCAGAGGTAATTTCTGATGGTTTGTGTCATATTTTGCATTGGATGAAACTTGGTTTTTAATCAACTTTCTTGTCAAAATGACTTAATTGTTTCTTCCAAATGATTAAAAAAAAATGAATTTTTTGTTTTTAACTGATTTTTAAATTTTTCGGGACACACAGATAAGCGTGAAACCGCTTATGCAATGTGATGAAAACAGCAATAATAATCAGCAAAAGGGAGGCGCCCTCAATCCGGAGGATCGGCTAATAACCTCCGTATAAGAAGTTTGTAAATATGGTTTTTGCCGGAAAGGAAAGTTTCCGGTATCTGTTTCAAGCAGAACAGAATCCAATGAATTCAGGAACAATGAAGTAATCAGAAATACAATTTCCGTATCTGCGGATTGAAGCGTATGGTTGCTGTTATCAAAACGGATATAAATCCTGTCCAGCAAGCAATCCTCGAAACTTATTCCCCCATGATGTTTTTCCGTTTTTTGAGGCAAGAGAACCCCTCCGGGGTGAAAATGAAAATCCTGCGGATGGTTTTCGTAATGGTGGTGTCCAGCCGTGCAGCAATGCACGTTTTCACCAACGTGATAATGAGGAATAAAGGAATGAACCAATATAATGACATTGGCAAGCAAAAGAAAAAATATTCTTATGTAATTTAACATTCCCAAAGATTTTTTACAAATATAGAAATTTTCTAATTAGAATAATTCTAAATAAATAAATTCACTACCTTTGTATTCTAAATTTATTTTATATGTACCACGTTTCCCCGATCTACGTTAAAACAGGGATGAAGATGTTTAATCTCATCGAAGAAAATCCCACGCTTTTGCTGATGATGCAACATTTTGACCTTGATTTCAAAGTCGGCGATTTGTCTGTTGGCCAATTGTGCAAAGAAAAGAACATCAGCGAAAAACTTTTTATTGCAATGGCCAACCTGTATAACGGTTTCAAGCCTAAGGAAAATCCGATTGAATCCAGGGAAGATGTTTTGCAGGTTGTGGAATTTCTCAGAAGAAGTCACGATTTCTACCGCGAGGATAAATATCCCCAAATCAGTGAATACATCAGGCAATTGCAGGAGAAACACCCTTGCAAGGAGCTGGAGCTTCTGGATAAGTTTTTCAATGAATATTTCGATGAGGTGATTGAACATCTTGATTACGAGGACAACGTGGCGTTTCCTTATTTTGAAAAACTTATCAGTAATGAGATTAATTCCAAGACTGAAGTTTATTCGGCGCTTGAATACCGGGAGCATCACACGGATATAGAGCTGAAACTCAAAGACATTAAATATCTTTTGCTGAAATACGTCGTCATTGAAAATGACCTGAGTTTGCGGCGGGAATTAATTTTTTCTCTTTATGAACTGGAGTACGACCTGTACATCCATTCGCTGATTGAAGAGACTATTTTAATTCCTTTTGGATATAATATGGAAAAAAAACATGAACAAGGATAGACTACATATTGCAATCATGGTATATTCCAATATCATTTATGAGGGGTTGCATACAATCATCTCTCAATCGGATATGGATTGCATAATCTGTAAGGTGGATTCACTGGATGATCTGGAGCATATTCTTCATTCAAAAGACATTGACATCCTTATAACCAACCCCATGCAATTGGTTAACCGGGAGAGGGAATTGAAAAAAATCCGTAAAAATTACACTGATTTATCTGTTGTTGGGATTAACCTTGGAGTTATTGACGCTGCTTTGCTTGCCCTGCTTGATTCTTCCTTTACCATTTTTGATTCCGTTGAGAATGTTCTTTCCAAATTGCAAAAAGCCGGGAACAGCAACGATCAGAAAGGGGTGGGCAACGATGATAACCTGACGGAAAGAGAAATTGAAGTGCTGACCAGTCTTGTTCATGGGCTTTCCAACAAAGAAATTGCCGAATTCCTGAATATCAGCATTCACACTGTGATAACTCACCGGAAAAACATTACAGCTAAAACCGGAATCCGGAGCCAGTCGGGTTTGACAATCTATGCCATTTCTAAGAAAATTGTTTCCATTGAAGATATTGATTTGCAGAAATCGTAAGATTGCAAACATTAGAGGAAAAACGCCTGACTTCAGATGTCATTTTGCTATTTTGCTCCTGCGCTGATTTGCCTGTAAGTCTTCATAACCCTCCACATTTCCGCCGGAAACAGCCCAAAGATACAGATCCGCAACCGAAGCATAAGGCGAATAACGCTTTTTGTAGCGCTCAAACTTAGCCCGGTCAATGTTTTTGTGGCGATAAACCATTCTCATTCCCCTTTGGATGGCCAAATCCCCAAAACTGAGAACATCAGGGCGCTGCATGGAGAAAATCATCAGCATTTCGGCAGTCCATGCGCCAACCCCGTCAAGCTCCGAAAGTCTGGCACAAACTTCATCGTCAGGCAAATGCTGCAGCGCATCCATGTCGAATTTGCCCGAAATGATTTTCTGTGCGGCGGATTTGATATAGGAAGCCTTTCGGAACGATATGCCAAACTTTTGTAACGCTTCCAGTGCCAGATTATCTATGCGTCCGGGGGTTATTTCGCCTAATTCATTTTTGATGCGCTCCCAGATTGTTTTTTGTGCTTTTGCCGAAATTTGCTGCCCTACAATGGATTTCACAAGCGCAGTGAACAGGTCGGGAATGATAACCCGTTCGATTTTGCCCACCTTTTCAATGACTTCCGCCATTTGTTTGTCGCGCTTTTTCAAGTGCTCAATCTCCTTTTCGCCATATTGAAAATAAACTTCCATAATCCCATTATTAAAAACCTGAACGTCAAATATACATCAAGTGTTGGAGAACCGGCATGTTATCTATCAGGTGACGGCGCTGTTCTTTATTCACAGGCAGGGCGTGAAAGCGGATATTGCATTTATAATGTTCTTTTTCGAGTACATGTTTTATGAATTTTCACTATTTTTAAGAATTTTATTATTACGGGAACTTCAAAATCATATTATGCATTCAAAAACGCTGATTCTCTGTATCCTATTGATTGGTTGTGCCATGATTGCCTCCGCACAGGTGAAATTTGCTGAAGGTTATATCGTAAACAATAAAAATGAAAAAACGTATTGTCTGATCCGGAATGTCGGACAAGAAGAGTCCACGGCAAAATATCAGTATAAACTGAAAAATGAGAAGGAAATCCATGATATGGAGCTTTCAAAGATTGCAGAATTTGGTATTGAAAATGAAATGAAGTGCATCCGGGAACTGATTGCTGTTGATATGGCTTCTGAGACCATTAAGAATGTGAATGATACCGCTACTTCTTGGATGGAGGGGCATGCCTATATAAAATTGCTGGTGGAAGGTGAGCTGGCAACACTTTATTCCAACTATGACCACGGGAGGCCGTTGTTTTTCTACAGCTATGGCAATTCTCCGGTTGAACCTTTGGTTTACAAGAAGTTTTCGGTGGAGGTTGCCCCTAATGTGGTTTCACAATACATATACAATAACACATATATTCAGCAACTTGAAGATAATTTGTCTTGTGTAACTCCTGTTGAAAGCCGGAAAATTTCCTATTCAAAAAAGGATATCGTCAATTATTTTATTGACTTTCATAAATGCAAAGGCGCTGATTATACGGTTTACCAAAGCTCACAAAACAAAAAAGGCAGCGTCAGATTTAAAATTGGAGCAAATTATAATATACTCCAGGCTGCTGTTGAAGAATTTTCGGATGCACTTCCGAATGCGGTCTTTTCAAAGGAAAATACGCTCGGATTCAGTGCAGAGCTTGAATACTTGTTTTCATTCAATAAATATAAGTGGGGCCTTTTTGCCGAAGCCAATTATTATAAATATTTCACCGACAAAACTGATAACATTTCCTATGAAACTGAATACTTAGGATATGTTATTGATTATAAGACTATTGAATTTCCTGTTGGAATTACGCATTATATGAATCTTGACGAGAAGAACCGACTGTTTGTAAGAGCGGCATTTGTGCCCCACATAATTCTGAAAGGTTCCCACATTGAATTTAGTGACGCTTATCATTCCGAGTTTTCAACAGCATCCCGCCTGTTTTTCGGAGGTGGGTATAACTATGACCGGTTGGCTGCTGAGTTCAGGTATTATACCAAACAAAACATAACTATGAATATCTTCAAAAGAAGCTCAGAGCTGACTCAGTTTTCTTTCCGGCTGAGCTACACGTTGTTCAGGACGGTGAAGTGAAAGGAAACGGCATTCAAATTTTCTCACAAGCCAAGATATTATCTCTATTCTGTAACAGAAACAAATATCATTCTTTATTCGTGTCAATGCTGATTAAATCAAATTGCGGCAACTCCATTGTTTCAAAGTATTGGCTTGTGATTTTGTCAAGAAAGCTGTCTGTGATTATATCTTCTTCTAAAAACTGCTCAATATCGGGAAAGTGTTCCAGAATGGTTTCATCGCTCACTTTCAAACGGTGTCTGATGTTTTTGAAAAATTTGATTTCGGCATATTCAATTTGTTCGTCTGCAAGAATAGTTTGAATAGCAAAATCAATTAAAGTCAGTTCTTCTTGTTCGGAAAGTTCCGTTTGTTTCAACAAGTCAAGATAATGCTGAATAAACGCTTTTCCATCTGCGTTGATTTTTCCTACAAGCTGATTAATTTCTTCCTGAAAATTCAAATTCGTAAACAAAGGCGATTTTTCGCACATTAATCTGATAAGCGAGATTTCTCTTTCATCAATGTTCCCGTCTGCTGCCATACAGCAAAAGGCTGATTGTAGCAAGAGTTTGTCAAAAGTTATTGCATTCATATTTTATGATTTTAGTTGTTATTTCTGTTTGTGTTAAAACCAATTGTTGGTCTTTCGTTTTTTTGTTCAATAGTTGAACCGTCCATTTTTGCTTTGATGGCTTCATATTTTTTCAATTCCTGCAACGAAACAGACGGTTTTGTGTTTTTGATGACTTTTTCCAAAATATTCATTGAGATTCTTGTTTTGGTTTTTAATGCCAATCTTGACGCTTCGTTTACCAAAAATTCAATGTCTGCCGAAACATAATTTTCTGTCCATTTTGACAAATCTGCCGGAAAGTCCTTCCGCCGGTGTAG
>CAZVAD010000025.1:0-25013 GCA_964624645.1 uncultured Mariniphaga sp. | reverse complement strand
AAATGGTTAGAGGCGTAGTTTCTTTACCCCATGGAACTGGAAAAGAGGTTCGTGTATTGGCTCTGGTAACGCCAGATAAGGAAAGCGAAGCCAGAGAAGCCGGTGCGGACTATGTTGGATTAGATGAATTTATTGATAAAATCAAAGGTGGTTGGACCGATATAGATGTTGTGATAACCATGCCCCCGGTGATGGGGAAAGTGGGACAACTCGGGCGTATTTTAGGCCCCAGAGGTTTGATGCCTAACCCCAAAAGCGGAACTGTAACCATGGAAGTGGGACAAGCAGTCAGCGAAGTAAAACAGGGGAAAATTGATTTTAAAGTGGATAAATTTGGTATTGTACACACTTCAATCGGCAAAGTATCTTTTTCTCCGGAAAAAATCAAGGAGAATGCCGTTGAGTTTTTACAAACCATCGTCAAATTGAAACCAGCAGCCGCAAGAGGTACATACATCAAGAGCATATACCTTTCCAGCACCATGAGCCCTGGTATCAAGGTTGAACCCAAGTCAGTTACTGACTAAAAAAAGTAGAAATGAAAAGTACTGAAAAAGAGATTATTATTAATAATTTAAAGGATCAGATTGATTCGTACAACCATTTTTACCTGACTGACATTAGTGGTTTGAATGCTGATGTTACCAGTAAGCTGAGAAGATTATGCTTTCAGCAGGACATAAAATTGGTTGTTGTAAAAAACACCTTTCTGCGTAAAGCGCTGGAGAGTTCAGAAAAGAACGCCGAAGAGCTTTACGGTACGCTTAAAGGGAACACGTCGGTTATGTTTTCCGAAACCGGAAACGTTCCCGCTAAATTGATCAAAAGCTTCAGTAAAAAGTATAAAAAGCCTGTTTTGAAGGCTGCCTTTGTTGAAGAATCAGTTTATGTGGGAGAAAACCAGCTCGATGCACTCATCGCAGTGAAATCGAAGTCGGAACTGATTGCCGATGTTGTAGCCCTGCTGCAGTCACCAATGCAAAAAGTGCTTTCACAATTGCAATCAGGTGGCAATACAATTCACGGTGTGCTTGAAACACTGAAAGAAAGAGAGTAATTTTTTTAGAAATTTTTATAAAAACAAATAGAAATGGCAGATTTAAAACAGCTTGCAGAAGAATTGGTAAATTTAACTGTAAAAGAAGTTAACGAATTAGCTGGAATTTTAAAAGACGAATACGGTATTGAACCCGCCGCTGCAGCAGTAGCAGTAGCAGGCCCTGTGGCCGGTGGCGGTGAAGCCGAAGCTGCAGCAGAACAAACAGAATTTGATGTTATTCTGAAAGCGGCCGGACAGTCTAAACTGGCTGTTGTTAAACTCGTAAGAGAATTAACCGGGCTTGGGTTGAAAGAATCCAAAGCAATGGTTGATGAAGCTCCGAAAGCTATCAAGGAAAAAGTCTCCAAAGATGAAGCCGAAGCGCTTAAAAATCAGTTGGAAGAAGCAGGAGCCGAAGTTGAAGTTAAATAATTACAATTTAAAACCCACACGGGTGATATGGTTTAGAATCCTGCACAAAGGGGTTCTAAACCTTTTTGTGTATTTATATTTCATATAATTAACTCTTATAAATACATGCCAGTTAATACAAAAATCGAGAGGATAAGTTTTTCCTCAACAGAAACCAGGTTTGATTATCCTGACTTCTTGGAAGTACAAATAAAATCATTTAAGGAATTTTTTCAGCTGAATTCGATCCCCGAAAAACGTAAGGAAGAAGGATTATGGCGCGTTTTTGAAGAGAATTTCCCGATTACAGATACCCGGAACAATTTTGTTCTTGAGTTTCTCGACTATCAGGTTGATCCTCCGCGCTATCATATTTCTGAATGCATTGAGCGCGGGCTGACCTACAGCGTGTCTTTAAAGGCAAAATTAAAACTCTATTGTACCGACCCCGAGCACGAGGATTTTGATACAGTTATTCAGGACGTTTATCTGGGAGCAGTTCCATATATGACTGACAGAGGAACTTTTGTAATCAATGGAGCCGAGCGTGTCATTGTTTCTCAATTGCACAGGTCTCCGGGTGTTTTCTTCGGGATGAGTTTTCATGCCAATGGCACAAAGTTATACTCTGCGCGCGTTATTCCTTTCAAAGGTTCATGGATTGAGTTTGCAACGGACATACACAGTGTCATGTTTGCATACATCGACCGAAAAAAGAAATTGCCCGTAACCACACTTTTGCGGGCTATCGGATATGAAAGCGATAAGGAAATTCTTGAGATATTCGATCTCGCCGATGAGATAAAAGCCACTAAAACAAACCTGAAAAAGGTTGTGGGCCGCAAACTTGCTGCCCGTGTGCTGAAATCATGGGTTGAGGACTTTGTGGATGAGGATACCGGTGAGGTGGTTTCCATTGAACGCAATGAAGTAATCATTGACAGGGAAACTGTTCTGACTGAAGAGCATATCGATGAAATTATTGAATCAGGCGTAAAAACTATCCTGATACATAAGGACGATCAGCGGCAGCTGGATTATGCCATTATTTACAATACACTTCAGAAAGACCCGTGTAACTCGGAAAAAGAAGCGGTGCTGCATATTTACCGCCAGCTGCGGAATGCCGAACCGCCGGATGAAGCCACTGCACGTGACGTAATTGACAAGCTGTTCTTCTCTGACAAGCGCTATGACCTTGGTGAAGTGGGACGCTACCGCATCAACAAGAAGCTCAGCCTTGATATGAGCCAGGATGTCAGGGTGCTTACCAAAGAAGATATTATTGAGATCATCCGGTACATTATTCAGTTGGTGAACTCCAAAACAGATGTGGACGATATTGACCACCTGAGCAACCGCCGTATCCGCACAGTAGGTGAGCAGATGTACAACCAGTTTGGCATCGGGCTTGCCCGTATGGCACGAACCATCCGCGAACGGATGAATGTGAGGGACAATGAGGTATTCGTGCCCATTGACCTTATCAATTCAAAAACTTTGTCATCGGTAATCAACTCTTTCTTTGGCACCAATGCGCTTTCCCAGTTTATGGATCAAACCAATCCGCTGGCAGAAATGACGCACAAACGCCGGATGTCGGCGCTTGGGCCGGGCGGTTTATCACGCGAAAGAGCCGGTTTTGAAGTGCGGGACGTTCACTATACGCACTACGGAAGACTTTGTCCTATTGAAACACCTGAGGGGCCGAATATCGGACTGATTTCTTCCCTGTGTGTTTTTGCAAAAATCAATGAGCTTGGTTTTATTGCAACTCCATACCGTAAAGTGGTAAACGGGAAAGTGGACTTGTCCGATAATGGTTCAATTTATTTGACCGCTGAAGAGGAAGAAGGAAAAATCATTGCCCAGGCAAACGCAATCATTGACCCCGACGGGAATTTTGTCAGCTCCAAAGTAAAATCGAGGTATTACGGAGATTATCCGCTCAGCGACAAGGAAGCTGTGGACCTGATGGACGTTGGGCCGAACCAGATTGCCTCTGTTGCTGCCTCGCTTATTCCTTTTCTGGAACACGATGACGCCAACCGTGCCCTGATGGGGGCAAACATGATGCGCCAGGCAGTTCCGCTGCTGCGCCCCGAAGCGCCCATTGTAGGAACAGGACTTGAAGCCCGATCCGCCCTGGATAGCAGAATTCTTATTCAGGCCGAAGGGGACGGTGTCATAGAATATGTTGATGCAACTCAGATTATTGTCAGGTATGACGTTACCGATGAAGACCGTTTTGTGAGCTTCGATCCGGAAGTGGTTACCTACAATCTGCCGAAATTTGCAAAAACAAACCAGGGCACAACACTTGACCTGAAACCGATTGTGAAGAAAGGCCAGAAAATCAAAAAAGGCGATGTGCTCACCAGCGGATATGCCACAGAAAACGGCGAACTGGCATTGGGACAGAACCTGATGGTGGCATTCATGCCCTGGCAGGGATTCAACTATGAAGATGCGATTGTAATCTCCGAAAGAATCGTTCGCGAAGATATATTTACTTCTGTCCACGTGGATGAATACAGCCTTGAAGTGCGCGACACCAAGCGCGGACTTGAAGAGTTCACATCTGATATTCCCAACGTCAGTGAAGAAGCTACAAAAGACCTGGACGAGTACGGACTTATCCGGGTTGGTGCCGATGTCAAGCCGGGAGATATTCTGATTGGAAAAATTACTCCCAAGGGAGAATCCGATCCGTCACCGGAAGAAAAACTTCTGCGTGCAATTTTCGGAGATAAGGCGGGAGACGTTAAAGATGCTTCTCTGAAAGCTTCCCCGTCTCTGTCGGGAATTGTGATTGATAAAAAGCTTTTCTCAAGAGTGGCCAAAGAGCGAAAGGGCATGGTAACTACCAAAACCTTACTCGATCGGGTTGATGAAAGTTTTGAACGCGAAGTGGCTGCTTTGCTTGCCAAGCTGGAAGATAAGCTGTTTGTTCTTGTTGGTGGAAAAACATCACAGGGCGTAAAGGATTATTTTGGAGGAGAAGTAATTGCTAAAGGGGTGAAATTTACTCTGAAGCACCTGCAGGAGATTGATTATCTGGCAGTGAATCCTGCCAGATGGACTACCGATAAAGAAAAGAATGAACTTGTCTTCAGGGTAATTAATAATTACATCATGAAGTACAGGGAGGCTGAAGCTTTTGCCAAACGTGAGCGCTATAACGTCACTATCGGAGATGAACTGCCTGCCGGAATTATTCAGCTTGCCAAAATTTTTATCGCGAAGAAACGGAAGCTGCAGATTGGCGACAAAATGGCCGGAAGACACGGAAACAAGGGAATTGTTTCGCGTATAGTGCGTCCGGAAGATATGCCTTTCCTTGCCGACGGAACTCCGGTGGATATCGTGCTCAACCCTCTTGGCGTACCATCGAGGATGAACTTGGGACAGATTTACGAAACCGTTTTAGGATGGGCAGGAAAACAATTGGGCGTTCGTTTTGCTTCGCCAATTTTTGATGGCGCAGAGCTGGAAGATATTGCTGAATATACGGATAAAGCCGGGTTGCCCCGTTTTGGAAAAACCGTTCTTTACGACGGGGAAACAGGCGAACCTTTTGATCAGCAGGCTACTGTTGGCGTGATTTACATGATGAAACTGGGACACATGGTAGAAGACAAGCTGCATGCCCGTTCCATCGGACCGTATTCGCTCATAACCCAGCAGCCTCTGGGAGGTAAAGCACAATTTGGAGGTCAGCGTTTTGGAGAGATGGAAGTATGGGCGCTTGAAGCATTTGGAGCTTCACACATCCTGCAGGAAATTCTCACCGTGAAATCAGACGACGTGATCGGACGCGCCAAGGCGTATGAAGCAATTGTAAAGGGCGAACCCATGCCGCAACCCGGTATTCCGGAATCGCTCAATGTGTTGTTGCATGAACTCAGAGGCCTGGGCCTCAGCATCAGAATGGAATAAAATCCGTTTCTGGTCAGGGTTCTGATATAATGTTATATTAATAGAAGTTATGGCATTCAGAAAAGAAAATAAAGCAAAAGGTGGTTTTTCAAAAATTTCAATCAGCCTTTCTTCTCCTGAGGAGATACTGGAAAGGTCTTTTGGTGAAGTTGTAAAACCTGAAACAATAAATTACAGAACATACAAACCGGAGCGCGACGGCTTATTTTGTGAGCGGATATTCGGCCCGGTGAAAGATTACGAATGTCATTGCGGAAAATACAAACGAATCCGTTATAAGGGAATTGTTTGTGACCGCTGTGGAGTTGAAGTAACCGAAAAGAAAGTGCGCCGTGAGCGCATGGGGCATATTGCATTGGTGGTGCCGGTGGCACATATCTGGTATTTCCGGTCGCTGCCAAACAAAATTGGCTATCTGCTGGGACTTCCAACCAAAAAACTGGACTCAATCATTTACTACGAGCGTTATGTAGTGATTAATCCGGGAGTTAAGGCAGCCGATGGAGTTGAGGAGCTGGAGTTTCTCACCGAAGAAGAGTATTTTGATATTCTGGATTCGCTGCCAAAAGATAATCAATACCTTGATGATACCGACCCCAATAAATTCATTGCCAAAATGGGGGCTGAGGCGCTGTATGAGATTTTAAGCAGACTGGATCTGGACGATTTGTCATATACGCTCAGACACAAGGCAAATACGGAAACTTCACAGCAGCGCAAAAATGAAGCGTTGAAGCGGCTGCAGGTTGTTGAAGCGTTTCGGGCAAGTAAAAATCTCAATCGTCCCGAGTGGATGATTGTCAAAGTTGTTCCGGTTATTCCGCCCGATTTGAGGCCGCTTGTGCCCCTGGATGGCGGACGTTTTGCAACTTCCGACCTGAATGATCTTTACCGCAGGGTAATCATCAGGAATAACAGACTAAAGCGCCTTATTGAGATTAAGGCGCCCGAAGTCATTTTGCGCAACGAGAAAAGAATGCTTCAGGAAGCTGTGGATTCTCTTTTCGACAACTCAAGGAAATCCAGTGCCGTCAAGACTGAAAGTAACCGTGCGCTGAAATCCCTTTCCGACAGTTTGAAAGGTAAGCAAGGCCGTTTCCGTCAGAATCTTCTGGGGAAACGTGTGGATTACTCTGCACGGTCGGTTATCGTGGTTGGCCCGAAACTGAAGATTCACGAGTGCGGACTTCCGAAAGATATGGCAGCCGAGCTTTATAAGCCGTTTATCATCAGGAAACTGATTGAAAGGGGAATTGTAAAGACTGTGAAATCGGCAAAGAAAATAGTTGACCGGAAAGATGCGGTAGTTTGGGAAATTCTGGAGAATGTGATGAAAGGGCATCCGGTGTTGGTTAACCGTGCGCCCACTTTGCACAGGCTTTCCATTCAGGCTTTTCAGCCGGTAATGATTGAGGGGAAAGCCATTCAGCTGCACCCGCTGGTGTGTACCGGATTTAATGCCGACTTTGACGGCGACCAGATGGCTGTTCACCTGCCTTTGGGGAATGCCGCCGTGTTGGAGGCTCAATTGCTGATGCTTTCGTCACACAATCTGCTGAATCCGGCAAACGGCGCACCAATACAGGTGCCGTCGCAGGATATGGTGCTTGGACTCTATTATATGACCAAACCCAGGGAAGGCTCTAAGGGAGAAGGAATGACTTTCTATTCACCCGAAGAAGTTATCATCGCCTATAATGAAAAGATTGTCGGGATGCACTCCATCATTAAAGTTAAGGTGGAGGATGTTGATGAAAACGGCGGCTATTTCAATCATGTTATCGAAACCACTGTAGGCCGCGTATTATTTAATGAATATGTGCCGCGGCAGGTGGGGTACATCAACCAGTTGCTCACCAAAAAATCGCTACGTACCATCATTTCAGATATCTTTAAGAAATGTGGAAATGCGGAAACTGTCACTTTCCTTGATGCCATCAAGGATTTGGGATTCTACATGGCATATCGCGGCGGCCTTTCCTTTAATGTGGACGATGTGGTCGTTCCCGAAGATAAGGAAACAATCGTGGAAAATGGATACAATGAAGTGGATGAAGTCATTTCAAACTACAACATGGGCTTCATTACCAACAATGAGCGGTATAATCAGGTAATTGACATCTGGACTCACGCCAATTCAAAACTGACCCAGTCGGTGATGAAAACCATCAGCACGGACAAGCAGGGATTCAATTCAATTTACATGATGCTTGATTCCGGCGCACGGGGCTCCAAAGAGCAGATTCGTCAGTTGTGCGGAATGAGGGGATTGATGGCAAAGCCACAGAAGTCCGGATCAACCAGTTCCCAGATTATTGAAAACCCGATTCTGGCAAACTTTAAGGAAGGGCTTTCCGTTCTTGAGTATTTTATTTCAACCCACGGCGCCCGTAAAGGGCTGGCTGACACAGCGCTGAAAACTGCTGATGCCGGATACCTCACCAGAAGACTTGTTGACGTTTCACAGGACGTTATCATTTCGGAAGATGATTGCGGCACATTGCGCGGACTGGTTGCCACAGATATAAAGAACAACGAAGAAATTGTGGCTTCACTTTATGAAAGAATCGTCGGACGCACTTCGGTGCACGATATTTTCCATCCGCTGAGCGGGGACTTGATTGTGAAATCCAGTGATACAATCACTGAAGATATTGCAAAACAAATTGAAGATTCACCCATCGAAAGGGTTGAAATCCGGTCAGTGCTCACATGTGAAGCCAAAACTGGCGTTTGTGCAAAATGCTACGGACGCAACCTTGCCACAGGGCATATGGTGCAGAAAGGCGAAGCCGTGGGGGTGATTGCAGCCCAATCCATCGGCGAGCCAGGAACACAGCTGACATTGCGTACTTTCCACGTGGGAGGTATTGCAGGGAATATTTCCGCACAATCATACGTTGAAGCACGTTACGATGGCTATGTGGAAATAGATGAACTTCGCGCTGTGGAATACAAAGATGAAAATGATGGTCATCCGGTTGATATTGTTGTGAGCCGGTTGGCAGAACTTAGAATCATTGACAAAAATACCAAGATACCTCTTTCCTCTCATCCGATTCCATACGGTTCGAAACTGTTTGTGAAAAATGGCGAAGAGGTGAGAAAAGGAAAACGAATTTGCGAATGGGACCCGTTTAATGGGGTGATTATTACTGAATTTGACGGGAAAATAGAGTTCGAAGACCTGGTTGAAGGGGTAACTTATCGCGAGGAATCGGACGATCAGACCGGTTACAGCGAGAAAGTTATTATTGAGACCCGGGATAAAACCAAAAACTCGTCTCTGAAAATCATGGATAAGGACGGCACCATGATCCGTTCATATAACCTGCCGGTGGGTGGACACGTTGCAGTGACAGCCAACCAGAAGGTTAAGGCGGGGATGATTTTGGTTAAGATTCCGAGGACTTCCGGAAAAGCCGGTGATATCACGGGTGGTCTGCCGCGTGTTACTGAACTGTTTGAAGCACGGAACCCGTCCAACCCTGCCGTGGTTTCTGAAATTGACGGTGAAGTTTCATTCGGCAAGATTAAGCGTGGAAACCGCGAAATCATCATCACATCAAGAACCGGCGAGGTGAAAAAATACTTAGTTCCGCTCTCCAAGCAGATACTGGTGCAGGAGAACGACTATATCCGGGCGGGGATTTCACTCTCCGACGGCGCCACAACGCCTGCTGATATTCTGGCAATTAAAGGGCCTACGGCAGTTCAGGAATATATCCTGAATGAAGTTCAGGATGTTTACCGGATGCAGGGCGTTAAAATTAACGACAAACATTTTGAAGTAATCATTCGCCAGATGATGCGCAAAGTGGAAATTGACGACCCGGGAGATACACGCTTCCTTGAAAAACAGATTGTTGACAAGAATGAATTCCTGTCTGAGAACGATTGGATTTGGAACAAGAAGGTGGTTGTTGAGCCGGGAGATTCCGAAGGATTGAAGCAGGGACAGATTATCTCTTCCCGCAGGCTGAGGGATGAAAATTCACAGTTGCGTCGTAAAGACAAAAAGCTGGTGGAGTCAAGGGATGCCATTCCCGCCACTTCAAGCCAGGTGCTTCAGGGAATTACGCGGGCAGCGCTTCAGACAAAGAGCTGGTTGTCGGCGGCATCGTTCCAGGAAACTACAAAAGTGCTGAACGAAGCAGCTATCAACGGAAAAACAGACTACCTCGACGGATTGAAGGAAAACGTAATCTGTGGGCATCTGATTCCGGCCGGAACTGGGCTGAAAGAATACAAAAACCTGATCGTTGGCTCGAAGCAGGAGTATGACAGATTAATCAGTACAAGAAAATAAAGGGAAATGAACGAAAAAAAGCAAAATCCACAGCAGTTGAATATTGAGTTGAGTGAGGAAGTGGCTCAGGGAATCTACTCGAACCTTGCAGTGATTACCCACTCCAGTTCTGAATTTGTAATTGACTTTGTACGCATAATGCCGGGAATTCCAAAGGCAAATGTGAAGTCGCGGGTGATTCTTACGCCCGAACATGCCAAAAGGCTGCTGTTTGCTTTGCAGGATAATATTCAAAAGTTTGAAGCAGCTCATGGACCGATTAAAAATGTGAAGCCGGTTCCGCATCCCGGAATGCCGCCAATGGGTTTTGGCGGGCCAACCGCTCAGGCGTAGGGTAGCCCGGCAGATAAAAAAAAGAGGAATCAGTTTTCTGGTTCCTCTTTTTTTATCCCTGCTTGTGCTTTTAATACAGATTTTCAACAGACAGGTATCTTTCGCCGTGGTCATAGGAAAAAGTCAAAATGCGTGAACCGGAAGGTAGCTCTTTGATTTTTTTTGCCACTGCCGCCAATGATGCACCGGAGGAAATCCCTATGAAAAATCCTTCAAGCTTTGCCGCTTTAAGGGCGTATTCAACCGCTTCGTCATAAGTTACCGGAATTGTCCCGTCCAAAAGTTCGGTTTTCAGGTTGTCCGGGATAAAGCCTGCGCCAATTCCCTGAATTTTATGCGGGCCGGGTTCTCCGCCACTGATTACCGGGCTATCCGTCGGTTCAACGGCAAATACCTTGATGTTTGGAAAGTTTTTCTTCAAAACCTCGGCAACGCCGCTGATGTGTCCGCCGGTGCCAACGCCGGTAATCAGATAATCCAGTCCGTCGGGAAAATCCTGAAGAATTTCGCTTGCAGTATGTTTTCTGTGGGCGTCAATATTGGAAGGATTGGAGAATTGAAACGGAATCCATGAATTCTCAATTTCTGCTGCCAGCTCTTCCGCTTTGGCAATGGAGCCTTTCATCCCCTTTTCTTTTGGAGTAAGAATCAGCTCTGCCCCCAATGCACGAACCACTTTTCTTCTTTCAATACTCAACGATTCGGGCATGGTAAGAATGAGTTTGTAGCCTTTGACTGCGGCAACCAGAGCCAGGCCGATTCCCGTGTTTCCGGAAGTTGGCTCAATGATTACTGATCCCGGTTTCAGAATTCCCTCTTTTTCTGCATCCTCAACCATGGAAAGGGCGATGCGGTCTTTGATGCTGCCGCCCGGGTTTGTTTTCTCCATTTTAACCCACACTTCGTAGTCGGAAGGGTAGAGGCGGTTTACCCGGATGTGGGGAGTGTTTCCAATGGTTTCCAGAATGTTTTGTGCTTTCATATTTGTTGATTTTAAATGATTAAAAAAAAGCTTTCCAGGTTACCCGGGAAAGCTTTTTTATGAATTAGAAAATTTTTTGTCGTTTTAACAAAACACACCTTCGCCGGGTTTATTAACCCCACAACAAAAAGCGATATGACATGTTCTGTTTTTCATTCGGCGCAATGTAATTAAATTTTATTAAATCAGATAAAAATCTCTGTTTTAAATTCAGGATAAATTAATGTTTGTAGCGCAGCCATTTGATCAACTCTTTCAGGTTGATTTTTTTTCCATACATCAGCAACCCGGTTTTGTAAATCTTCGCTGCCACCCAGATTGCACCGACTGTTGCCGCCACAAGCAGAAACATGGACAACAGAAGCTCCCAGAAAGGAATCCCGTAGGGAATGCGCACCATCATAATTATCGGCGAAGTAAACGGAACAATTGAACCCCAAAAGGCAATGGGGCCTTCCGGATTTCGTGCCACGGGGAACAAAAGCATGATGGAGAGAATCAGCGGGAAAGTTATCGGAAAAACCAGTTGCTGCGAATCTTCCTCGTTGTCAACTGCTGCACCGACTGCACCTAACAGGGAGCTGTACATGAGATAACCGGCTAAAAAATAGAAGACAAACGAAAAAAGAATTAATGGGATATTCAGATTTCCTGCGGTTTCCAGTATCTCCATGATCTGATTTTGCTCAGCCACATTGGGAACACCCGCTCCCATAATCTGGTTGCTTCCCGCCAGGCTCTGGCTCATCTGACCGGCTGTTTCAGGAGTGAAGATATCTTTGGCCACTGCCAGGGCAATGCCGCCAATCACTACCCAAATGGCTACCTGCGTGAGACCTACCAGGGCTGTGCCGATTATTTTTCCTGCCATGAGCTGAAAGGGTTTCACGGATGAAATGATGACCTCCACAATCCGGTTTTTCTTCTCCTCCATCACACTGCGCATCACCATTGCGCCATACATGAAGACGAAAAAATAGATGATGAAACCCATGGCATAGCTGGCAACAAAAGCCACCTCCGAAGAGCTTTTCTTCGCCTCTCCGGTTTCTGAAACCAGCAGCGTGTTCAGGCGTATTCTTGTGCGGGTTGCCGAAAGGCGTTCGTCCAAATCGGGAATGCCGGATTCATCAATGACTTTCGCTCTTTTGTCGTTCTCAATAATCTGGCTTAGTTTCCTCGATATTTGCTCCGTAAACTCAATGGGCAACTGTTTTTCTGATGTCAGCCGGGCGGTATGTTCTGTATAGATGTTTTCGGGAATATACAGCAACGCATAGAATTCACTCTCCTTCAGACCGGTTTTCAGTTGGTCGTATTCGCTCTCCGGGATGAAGTGAAATTTGGTGTAGTTTTCCTGCTCAAGCAATCCTTCAAAATGAGAAGATTCATCATAAACCGCAAGAATTCTTTCCTGTTTGTCGTCCTGAACCGAAATAAAAATAATCAACGCAAACATTCCGACAAAAATGAAAGGAACCAGAATGGTGAGAATGATGAATGATTTTTTCTTCACCCGTTTCAGGTATTCCAGTTTTAAAATAAGCAGTGTTTTATTCATTTTTATTTTTTTTGTTTGACTCCTGAACCGCATGGATGAAAACATCATTCATTGCGGGAATGATTTCCTCAAAAGAGATAATTTCTGCCAAAGGCAGCATGGCCTGAAGCAGTTCATTGTTTGAACCGTTGTTGAGGTATTGAATTTTCATGGAATTTTCCTTTTCCGATTCGGTATGCTCAAGAATTTTAAACCGGCTTCCGAGCGAACCATCCACCTGACTGAAATCTCCCTTGTATCTGATTTGGAAAGTATTGGATTTATACCGGTTGCGGATTTCATCGGTTGGCCCGTCAACAATTTTCACAGATTTGTTGATGAGCGCAATGTGGTCGCAAAGCTCCTCCACCGACTCCATGTTGTGGGTTGAAAAGATGATGGTGGTTCCCTCATCCCTCAGTTTCAGGATCTCTCTTTTCAGCAGTGCAGTGTTTATGGGATCAAAACCGCTGAACGGTTCATCAAAAATCAGCAGCTTTGGTTTGTGCACCACAGTTGTAACGAATTGCACTTTTTGCTGCATCCCTTTTGACAGTTCTTCCACTTTTTTATTCCACCAGCCCATCATTTCAAATTTCTCAAACCAGGGTTTGAGGTTTTGCAGGGCATCTTTTCTGCTCAATCCTTTGAGTTGTGCCAGATAAACCGCCTGTTCGCCCACTTTCATCTTTTTGTATAGCCCCCTTTCCTCAGGCAGATAGCCGATGTGAGCCACATCGGCCTGCCGCATTTTTTTTCCTTCAAGGAACAACTCTCCCTCATCCGGGGCGGTAATCTGGTTGATTATCCGTATGAGCGTGGTTTTTCCCGCACCGTTCGGGCCGAGCAGGCCAAAAATACTTTGTTGTTTTACAGAGATGCTCACATCGGTCAGTGCCCTTGTGGTGGCAAACACCTTGTTTACATTTCTGGCGCTGAAAAATTCCATTTTATAATATTTAAAGCGATAAGTATCAATTCTCCGGTGCAAATTACCGGATTATTCTCTACATATTTGCAAAAAGGAAAAAGAATAAGTAAAATTTCTCATCTGTTTAAGCTTTTTCTTTTCAGGATTGCAGGTATATTTGTTATTCAAAAAAACAGAGTTGAACAAAACAATTCAGATACTGCTTTTATTGCTCTTTTCTCTCGGAATTTCAGCGCAGGAATATGATGAGACGGTTGATTCTGTGGAAGCGCTCTTTTTACAGCAACTGGAAATTTATCCGCAGGAAAAGATATATGTTCAGACCGACAAGCCGGGGTACCTGTCGGGTGAACGTATCTGGTTACGTGCTCATTTGGTGGATGCGCTGACCCATCAGCCGATGTATATCAGTCGTTATGTTTATGTGGAAATCATCAGTCCGATGGATGATTTGGTGGAGCGCATTAAAATCCGGCCGGATTCAACAGGCGCTTACGGTGGATATATTGATCTGGAAGAAGACCTGGCCGAAGGTGCATACACGCTGAGAGCCTACACGAACTTTATGCGAAACAGGGGAGAAGAGTATTTTTTCAGGAAAACCATTGATGTTTTTGACCCTTTTTCTTTGCTCATTGAGCCTTTGCTCAAATTTGATGTGCGGAAAAATAATGTTGAAGTCACCATTCAGTTTGTCAACACCCAGACCCAAGATACCATTGTGCCCGATATTGTCTCCTGCAAGCTCAGCCATAGAGAGCTGAAAATCCTGTCGGCAAAAAAAGGGGCTGTATTCAACTGGAATGCCAGTCTGCCTGCGAAAGTGAAGAACCGCAGCATGTTGCTGAGCCTTGCTTATAAAGGCAGGAAATATAACCGCTTTTATACAGTTCCCTATGAGCAAACCGAATTTGATGTTTCGTTTTTTCCTGAGGGCGGATACCTGATTCCGGAAACCATTTGCCAGGTGGCTTTTAAGGCGGTCAGTCCGGGCGGGCTTGGCGAAGATATTTCCGGCACATTATACGACTCAAGGGATGAAAAAATCCTTGATTTCAGCAGCATACACCTTGGCATGGGACTTTTTAATTTTATACCATCAGCCGGAGAGACCTATTATGCCGTTTGCACAAGCAGTTCGGGTACTACCGGGCGCTTTGAGCTTCCGCCACCCGAAAATAATGCCAGCATCATCAATGCGCGGATTGTGGGTAGCCGGATGATTGTCTCCATAAAAAATGGCAGCGGGGCAGACAGGAATTCGCTGGCGCTTCTGGTTCATCACAAGGGGCAAGTCATTTTCTACGAGTCAAGGGATTCTTTATCCGAAGCCTATATTTTTCCGGCGAAAAACCTGCCGGCTGGAATTATCAGTGTTTTGCTTGTGAACTCCCGGAAGGAGGTGCTGAGTGAACGCATGCTTTTTAATTGGAATGAAAATGATTTTGCCCGGATTGAGACCACATTGTCAAAGCCATCCTATAAACGGAGGGAGCGTGTTTCAGTCCGTTTGAAATCTCCGGCAAACGATTCTGTCCCTTTGTTCGGGAGCATTGCCGTTTCTGTTACGGATAAAGGGGCTGTCATTCAGGATACGATAAACAGTATAGTCAGTACCTTGCTGCTGTCGTCTGAACTGAAAGGCTACATTGAGTCGCCGGCTTCCTATTTTAACAGCGGAAAAATCAATGTCAACGCGATGGATGCGCTGATGATGACCCAGGGGTGGCGCAGGTATGATATTCCGAAACTGTTGCTTGGGGAGCCGGAAGCTCCCGGCCGGTTTGAACCGGAATTGGCTCAGCGGATAACCGGCGAGGCCGATGGTGTCTTCCGTTCGCTGAAAGAGGGCGAAATTAGCCTGATTGCAACCCTTGATTCATTAGTCAGCACGGTTACCACGCAAGCGGATGAAAAGGGGAAATTTGCCTTTGATGTGGAATATCCCGCCGGAACTTCAATCCTGATTCAATCGCTCAGCAGAAAAGGCGGCAAACTGAATGTGATCAATATTGAGCGGCAGACTTTTCCGCAATCTGCCGGCGCTTCTGTTCCGCTGCGGGCAGAAGAATTAATGCGGCAGGCAGAAGAACAGAAGGTTTATCTACAGAAAGCCGATGAGGAGTACACTCAAAAATCGGGAATCCGGAATATTATGCTTGAAGAGGTTACCGTGGTGGCAAAAAGCATAGAAAAATATCAGGAGTCCAAATTTTATTCACCAATCAGCGCATCGGGAATCCGTACTGCCGAAGACATTGAGAAAATGGTGGTCAGCAGCCTGCGTTCCCTGCTCTATTCACAACCGGGCATTGTGGTGAAAAGCGACAAGGTGACCACCACACGTTCCGATTTACCGGTGCTGTTTGTCATTGACAACATGAACTTTGAAGATTTTTTCGACCGCCTGGACGAGATTGATGTCTCCACAATTGAAAGCATCTTTGTGGTCAGGGATAATTCCATGATGCCCGGTTATTTTCCCAACACCAGCGGGGCAATAGTTATCACGACAAAAATGGGATATCAGGAAAAACCACGGAAATCTCCGAATATTGACCAGATTATTCCGTTAGGTTACCAGCAGGCTGCCCAGTTTTACAGCCCGAAATATGAAGCTCCGGATGAAATTGATTCGCCGGTTCCCGATTTGCGCACAACCATCTACTGGAATCAAAGCGTACAGTTTTCCGGACAGGAAGAAGCGGTCATTGAATTTTATACTGCCGATGCAGCCACCACTTATCAGGTCATTACCGAAGGAGTGGGAAGCGATGGGAAAATCATACGTCTCACAAGGGAGATAGATGTTACCGACAGCAAATTTCAGAAATAAAACAAATAAAACCCTCAGCTCACCACCACATTGATAATTTTCTTTGGAACCAGAATGAATTTCCGAACGGTTTTTCCGTCAATCCATTTCTGAGCTTTGGGATCGTCCAGAACTCTTTTTTCGATTTCCGGCTGGGGCATATCTACCGGAAGCTCAATTCTAAACCGCATTTTTCCGTTGAATGAAACGGGGTATTCAAAGCTGTCTTCCTGCAGGATTTTCTTATCTGCTTCGGGCCAGGGCAGGTAAGCGAGGGTTCCGCGGTGTCCTAAAATTGACCAGAGTTCTTCGCCGAGATGGGGAGCAAACGGCGAAAGGATTTCGGCAAAAGTTTTGGCGGTCTGCCGGGTGACTTTTCCTTTTTTTATGGCAGCATTGTTAAAGACCATCAGTGCTGAAATTGCCGTGTTGAACTTCAGGTTTTCAATATCAGAAGTAACTTTCCGGATGGTCTGGTGCAGCAGTTTTTCAATTTCAGGATCTTCTTCACCTTCAGCAATATTGTTCAGGTCTGCAAAAAACCGGTGGGTGCGGTTCAGGAAGTTATAAACTCCCTTCACTCCTTTTTCAGCCCAGGGTTTGCGTTCATCCAGCGGGCCCATAAACATTTCATAGAGCCGGAGTGAGTCAGCACCGTAACGCGCAATGACATCATCGGGATTGACCACATTTTTCAGTGATTTCGACATTTTCGCTACAATTTGTTTCAGCTCCTCCCCGGTTTCGGTATGGAAATATTTTCCGTCTTTCTCCTCAACAAGGTCGGTTGTAACTTTGGCACCTGTATCGGTTTCGTAGGCAAACGCCAGGATCATCCCCTGATTGAACAGCCTCTGGAAAGGCTCATCGGTGGAAACAATGCCCAAATCAAACAGCACTTTATGCCAGAACCGGGAGTAGAGCAGGTGCAGCACTGCATGTTCCGCACCGCCCACATAGAGGTCAACAGGCATCCAGTATTTTTCCTTTTCCACATCGAAAATACGGGTGTGGTTTTGCGGGTCAATATAGCGGAGATAATACCAGCACGAACCTGCCCATTGTGGCATGGTGTTGGTTTCGCGCCGCCCTTTGCGCCCGTTTTTGTCGGTGACATGAATCCATTCCTGTGCATTTGCCAAAGGCGATTCTCCCGAATCTCCGGGGTGATATTCCTGCAATTCAGGCAATAACAGCGGCAGCTCTTCGTCATCAAGAAGGGAAACTTCACCATCTTCCCAGTGGATTACAGGGAATGGCTCGCCCCAATAGCGCTGGCGGCTGAACAGCCAGTCGCGCATTTTATAGTTGACGGTTGCCGTGCCTAAGTTCTTTTTTTCAAGCCACTCAATGGTCCTTTTGATTCCTGCCTCCTTGTTTAGTCCGTTGATATCCAGCCCGGTTTCGTTGCTTGCTGAATTGATGTATTTTCCGTCTTCAGTCCAGCAGGCATTGCCCGCCAGAATCTCTTCACGGTTTTCAGCATTCTGCGGGTCGAGAATGCAAAGTATCGGAATATCAAATGCCTTTGCAAATTCAAAGTCGCGGGTATCGTGCGCCGGAACTGACATGATGGCTCCGGTCCCGTAACCCATGAGCACATAATCAGCTACCCATATCGGAATCGGTTTTTTGTTGACTGGATTTATTGCAAATCTTCCGGTGAAAACACCGGTTTTTTCCTTTGCCAGGTCTGTCCTGTCCAAGTCCGATTTCAGGGCGGCGGCGCGGACATAGTTTTCAATCTCTTCCCGTTTTTCGGGAGTGGTGATTTCCGCCGTCAGCTCGTGTTCGGGGGCAATGACCATATATGTTGCTCCGAAAAGGGTGTCGGGGCGGGTGGTATAAACGCGCAGGTTTTTATTCAGCCCTTCAAGCTGAAAATCAATTTCGGCGCCGGTTGATTTGCCGATCCAGTTTTTCTGCATATCCAGCACGCCGGCAGGCCAATCCAGTTTTTCCAAACCTTTCAGCAGCCGTTCTGCATAAAGCGGAATCCTCAGCAGCCATTGCCTCAGGTTTTTGCGAACCACCGGATTGCCGCATTTTTCATGCGAACCATCTGTCAATACTTCTTCATTGGCACAAACCGTTTTGCACGAATCGCACCACCAGACCCTTGCATTTCCGTAATAGGCCAGCCGTTTTTCTGAAATATATTCCTGAACAGCATCTTTGCCCTGGTTTTTCACCTCTTCAGGAACCGGCAATTCGGAAATAGGCCTTCCTTTTTGCTGCTCCTCATCGAACCAGGTGCTGTACAGCTGCTTGAAAATCCATTGGGTCCATCTGAAGTAATCCGGGTCAGTGGTATTGATCTCCCTGTCCCAGTCATAGCTCAGCCCGATGGCCTTGATCTGCCTGCGGAAGTTGTCGCAGTTTTCATTGGTTGTGATTGCGGGATGAGTGCCGGTCTGCATGGCAAACTGCTCCGCCGGCAGTCCAAAGGCGTCCCAGCCCATGGGATGCAGCACATTAAATCCTTTCATCCGCTTATACCGCGCAAGAATATCGGTGGCGGTATATCCTTCGGGATGCCCCACATGCAGCCCTGACCCCGAGGGGTAGGGGAACATGTCGAGGATATAGTATTTTGGTTTGGAAAAATCATCCGGGGTTTTAAATGTTTTGTTTTCTTCCCAGTATTTTTGCCACTTGGCTTCTATTTTTGAAAAATTATATTCCATCTGATTGGGTAATTCTGATTTTCAAGCCGCAAAGATAAAAAAATGATTTGAGGGGACGATTTCAGGCATGGAGCAAAAAAAAGCGCCGGTCAGGCGCTTCTCATTTTTTTAATTCTTTTTTAATACGTTACAACAGGCTCCAACGCCTTTGCCTGTTCAATGAAGTCTGCAACCTGGCTCAATGCCGGAACGGTGCGGGTGATTTTCTTCTCTTCCTGCACTTCAACAAGCTTTGCATAAAGATTCTCTGCATTCCGGTTTCTGAGTTCCTTAACTGTGTCAACGCCTGAAGCTTTCAGTAATTCAGCAAACTGTGAAGCTACCCCTTTAATGCGGAACAGGTCTGCCATGTTGACCCATTCTAAGATTTTTTTCTCACTTAGTCCTGTTACCTCAGCCAGCTTTTTTCTGCCGGTTCTTGATGCGCCGGCTTCCAGCAGGCCCTCAACTGTTTTGATATCTGCGACACCCAGTTTTTCTGCATAAACAGGCCCGATTCCTTCGATGTCAGTAATTTTTGCCATATTAATTTAATTGTTTTAAAAATGAATTATTAATAGAGGCTTATAAGCCAAATTTTTTCCCTAATCCACCCAATAGCTGATCTTTTAGCGAGCCTTTCAGTAAGTCGCCCAATAAATCCTGCATTCCTTGCTGGTTGTTTTTTCCTTTTGCATTGGCGAATCCACCAAATTTGCTAATAATGAAGGGCATGGCAAAATTTGCAATTTTTGTCGCCATCGCTTTGGGCAGTCCTGCTTTGCTTACCATGTTGGCTATTGCATCACTGATCAGGCTGTTGGCAAATCCTCCGGTTGCCCCTCCTTTTCCTAAAAGCCCCAGAATGTCATCAAACTGACCCTGTCCTGCTTTTTTTGCCAATCCATCTTTGAAAGTGTTGGCCAGTACATCGGAAGTAACTCCTACTTTATTTTTTTCAAGGCCGAATTGTGAGGCCAGTTGACCGGGAAGGTCACTTTTTAAGTTGTTTAAAAGATCATTAATCATAATTTCTGAATTTTGAGTTTAAAGATAACTTAACTTTTTTGAAAAACAATTTTTCAATATTTATCTGATGGAAACAGGGTTCAATCCGGATTGTTTTCAGCTATACTGAAATATTGTTCATAATATTTAAAAATTGAAAAAGGTTGCTTTTTGAGATGCCGGATTTGTTTTCCAAACAATGTAATAAATAAAAACTCCTGCCGTTTTGTGTGTATGAAGGCAAGGATTAAATCTCGTATTAGCCATCAATTCGGTATTGCCTTCAAAAAAGAGGGGCGAAATATTCGCTCCTCTTTTCATAAAACCCTGCTTTTCAGATTCGTCCTGCCGGTTTCCGGCAAAATACAACACGGGGACTAATCCAACTCTTTCGATTTTATTGTTTCAGTGCATTCAAAACTTTTTCGTAGTCGGGTTCATCCACAATTTCAGGAACCTGTTGGGTATAAACGACTGTCCCTTTTTCGTCAAGAATTATCACTACACGTGAATGTAGCCCTGCAAGCGGCCCGTCGGCCATTTCCAGTCCGTAGTTTTTGCCGAATTCACCGCTGACAAAATCGGAAAGCGTTACAACGTTTTTGATACCTTCAGCCCCGCAAAAGCGCTCCTGAGCAAAAGGCAGATCACGTGAAATACACAGAACCGTGGTGTCTTTAAGGCTTGCTGCTGCCTGATTGAAATACCGTACCGAAGCGGCACAGGTGCTTGTGTCCAGACTGGGAAAAATATTTAAAACGAGTTTTTTGCCTTTGTAGTCATTTAAACTGACCCGTGACAAATCTCCTTTTACCAGTGTGAAATCTTTTGCCTTTTCGCCTGTTTTCGGAAGCTCACCCACTGTATTCACAGGGTTTCCATGTAATGTTATTTGTGCCATGTTTTTATTTTTTAATGTATTAATACTCTTTTTAACACACAAAAAGAGTGAAAGTTGCAGAATTTTTAAAAAATTGGTTTGTTTTATTTTATTCTTTTAAAATTCAGCTAAAAGCTGCTATTTTTAGCACATCCTTTAAATTTTAAAACGATGAAAAAATATTTGTCTGTTGCTTTAATCACTGTTTTGTTCGCTTGCACAACCAAAACGGAATCCGTTCAGAAAGGCTATATTCCTGAAAAACCGGTTCTTGCTTCTGACCTTATGACACCGGAAGTACTCTGGTCATTTGGTCGTTTAGGTGAGTCCCGGGTTTCACCCGACGGACAAAATATTCTATACACGGTTACTTATTTTGATATTGAAGGAAACAAGCCATATCGTGACATTTATTCTGTTTCTGTTTCAGGTGGCGAACCGAAAAACCTGACAAATTCAGCAGTTAATGAATTCAATGCCGTCTGGCGGCCCGACGGTAAAAAAATCGGTTATCTGTCGCCGGTTTCCGGAAGTGTGCAATTGTGGGAAATGAATCCCGACGGTTCCGGGGCAACGCAGATTTCAGATATTGAGGGAGGAATCTCAGGATTTGATTATTCGCCGGATTTTTCTAAAATTTTTTATATCAAAAGCGTGAAACTGGATCAGAATGTCCACGATTTGTTTCCCGATTTGCCAAAGGCAAATGCACGGCTGGAAAACGATATCATGTACAGGCACTGGGATGAGTGGCATGATTACACGTATAACCATATTTTCATTGCCGGTTATTCCGCCGGAAAAATTGAGAGTGGCACAGATATAATGGCGGGTGAGCGTTTTGATTCGCCGATGAAGCCATTTGGCGGAACGGAGCAGGTTGCCTGGAGTCCCGACGGGAAGATTCTTGCCTACACCTGTAAAAAGAAAACCGGGAAAGCGTACTCCCTTTCCACCAATTCCGATATCTATTTTTACGACCTTGCCACCGGAGAGACCACAAACTTCACGGAAGGAATGGTGGGCTACGACCAGAATCCGGTGTTTTCCCCTGATGGAAAATATATTGCCTGGGAAAGCATGGAACGTGACGGTTACGAATCGGATAAAAACCGGTTGTTTGTGGCCAATCTTGAAACCGGAGAAAAAAGAGACTATACCGCAAATTTTGATCAGGATGCTCACGGGCTGAGCTGGAGTCCGGGAAGCGATGCCGTTTACTTTATCAGTGATATTCATGCCACCGATGAGATTTACCGGCTGAATATTTCGGACGGTGTCATTTCGCGCATCACAGACGGAGTGCATAATTACCTTTCGGCAGAACCTGCCGGCGCCGGGCTGGTGGCTCAGAAAGTGTCCATGTCGCAGCCGGCGGAGCTTTATCTGGTTGATCTCGAAACCGGAAACGACCGGCCACTGACAGCAGTAAACAAAGACATTCTTGGACAGCTCACCCTGGGGAAAGTGGAAGAGCGCTGGCTGGAAACCACGGACGGAAAACAGATGCACACCTGGGTGATTTATCCTCCGCATTTTGACCCGGCAAAAAAATACCCTGCTTTGCTCTATTGCCAGGGCGGGCCACAGGGCACTGTAAGCCAGTTCTGGTCCTACCGCTGGAATTTTCAGATGATGGCCGCCAACGGGTATATCATAGTGGCGCCCAATCGCCGCGGTTTGCCCGGATTTGGCCAGGAATGGAACGAGCAGATTTCGAAGGATTATGGCGGACAGAACATCAAAGATTATCTGACTGCCATTGATGAAGTGGCCAAAGAGCCTTATGTTGACGAAACCCGGCTGGGAGCGGTTGGCGCCAGTTACGGCGGATTTTCGGTCTATTTTCTGGCAGGAAACCATGAAGGGCGGTTTAAGGCTTTCATTTCGCACGACGGGATGTTCAACTTTGAGCACCAGTATGCCACCACCGAAGAGATGTGGTTTGCAAACTGGGACATTGGCGGCCCGTGGTGGGATAAGGACAATGCAGCGGCGCAACGTTCCTACACGTTTTCACCACACAAATTCGTGCAGAATTGGGATACGCCGATTCTGGTTATTCACGGCGAAAAAGATTTTCGTGTTCCGCCCGACCAGGGAATGGCGGCATTCAATTCTGCCCGGCTTCGCGGTATTCCGGCGCAGTTTCTCTATTTTCCCGAAGAAAACCATTGGGTTCTGCAGGCCCAGAACGGAATTTTGTGGCAGCGGGTGTTCTTCAACTGGCTGGATAAGTGGCTGAAAGAATAAATAAAAATCTGTCTAACCCGCGGAGAAGCACAAAACAGCATCGACGAGTTTACCATCTGGCTGAAAGCGCCGATTGTTTCGGTGAAACGAAATTTTGGTTGGATTTACTTTCAGTCAATCGGTTCTTCACCCGTCTTTACAAGAATTTTATTCAGTAGGTTTTTGGAAATGCAGGATTTTCATAGTTTTCAAGTTCCTTCCAAACAGCATTTGGAATATAAAATTCGTTGAAAATCTGTTCAATTATTTCAATTTTTCCGGCAATGCCCAATGAAATTAACGCACCGGTATCCGTAACTACAACTTTCATTGCTATAAATTTTGCAGCTTTTCAGCGTCGTCAAATATCTGTTTTAATGTTGTTTCCGACACAGGAATTTTATTTTTTGTCAATAGTTTTTCAAATTCAAACCGGGATAATCCGGAAAGCTGAGTTGCTTTGCCAATTGTTAATTTACCATCTTTAAATAACGTCATGGCAATGGTTGCCTGAAAGTGAGATTTAATTTCTTGTTCTGATTCATTGAGCATAATTAATAAATCAGAGGGAATTTCAATGGGTATGGTAATATTTTTCATCTCAATTTTTTTTTCAAAGATAGTGAATTGGTTACAATTTTTTATTGTCTCGTTTGAGTTCGTTTTTTTCAATATGTCCTTCTGGGAATAAATTGTTCGTTCTTTCTATTTCGCTATTTTTGAGCAAATTTTGAAAAACAGTATTATGCAAAAAATACATATCGGATTTTTAGGCGCCGGCGGAATTGCGCGTGCTCATGCCTATGCGCTTCAATCGTTAAAGTTTTATTACAACGAAGTTCCTGAACTTGTTTTTGAATCAGTGGCTTCGGCACGCAAAGAGAGCCGCGAAAATTTTGCTGAAAAATTTGGTTTCTCTTCAGCACAAACCGTAGAGGAATTTTCGCAAAATGAAAAAGTGGAGGCTGTTTTTATTCTTGGGCCAAACAGTGTGCATTTTGAACACCTGAAACTGGCGCTGAAAATGCCCGGTGTTAAATTCATTTATCTTGAAAAGCCGGTTTGCGCTTCTGTCCGGGAAGAAGAGGAGATGAAAAAGCTGTCGGAGGCGATGGGCAAAGATGTGAAAATTCAGGTGGGATTTCAGTACCTGCAAACATCATCGGTACGTGAGGCGCTGCAGTTTTGGAAATCGGGAAAGCTTGGAGCTCCGGTTCATTTCGATTTGAAATATTACCACGGCGATTACCTGCAATCTTCCTATCGCGAAAAACGGGTTACCCGGCTTACGCCGGCTCCCGACGGGGGCGCCATGGCAGACTTAGGCTCGCACGGGATCAGCTTGTTGATGGCATTTCTGGGTGAGAATCTGCAAATTACCGGCGCTTTGCAGGCGGGAAGTTTCCCTGATGTTCCGGCAGGTTCCGACCTTTTCAGCTCGCTTTCCCTTTTTGACCCTGAAACCGGTGCAGTCGGCAACCTTTCGGCAAGCCGGATCAGCTCGGGAACCGGAGATTTGGTACATCTGGAGCTTTATGCCGAAAACGGTGCGTTGCGCTATTCTTCAAAAAACTCTGAATTCTTCGAATATTATCTTGAAGGCTCCGGGCAGTGGGTGAAGCAGATGGTTGGAAGCAATTACAAACCGGTTACCAGTTTTCCGTCGGGGCACGTACCGCCGGGCTGGCTGCGCTCGATGGTGCATGCGCATTATTTTTTTCTTACCGGCGACGACGAACAGGCCTTTGCTCCCGACCTGAAACACGGACTTGCGGTGCAGCGTATTGTCCGCGAAACAGCCGACCATCTCGCTAACTTCAGAAAAAACTTCCGGAATGGCTGAACGAAACAGCGGCCTGCTGCTCCACATCACTTCCCTTCCCGGGGAAGAAGGAACCGGGACTATGGGAAAAGAGGCATTCCGGTTT
>CAZVAD010000024.1:11341-25051 GCA_964624645.1 uncultured Mariniphaga sp. | reverse complement strand
ACCTGACTGTCGGCGCCGTGTTCGGCCTGCGACAGCAGGTCGGCAGCCACAAATGCCGGATTTGCAGAGCTGTCGGCAACCACCATGACCTCCGAAGGGCCGGCAGGCATGTCAATGGCTGCGTCATTTATGCCGACCAGTTGCTTGGCAGCGGTGACATACTGATTTCCCGGACCGAAAATTTTGTGCACTTTCGGCACGGATTCCGTGCCGTAAGCCATAGCTCCGATGGCCTGAACACCGCCCAATTTGAAAATTTGTTTCACTCCGGCATATTTTGCCGCAAACAGGATTGCCGGATGGATTTTTCCGTTTTTCGCCGGAGGCGTGCATAAAATGATTTCTTCGCAACCGGCCAGCCGGGCGGGAATGGCAAGCATCAGCACCGTTGAAAAGAGCGGCGCGGTGCCTCCCGGAATATACAACCCCACTTTTTCGATGGCAACCGCTTTTTGCCAGCAGGTTACCCCGGGCATGGTTTCAATTTTACGGATTTCCGTTTTTTGGGAAGCATGAAACTTCCCGATGTTGGACGCTGCCAGTTCAATCGCTTTTTTCAATGCTTCAGGAACTTCCTTTTCCGCTTCGGACAGCTCGCTTTCCATCACACGGAAATCCGTCAGTTCCACGCCGTCAAACTTTTGCGTATATTTTTGCAGGGCGCTGTCCCCGTTTTGCCGGATATCGCTCAAAATTTCCTGTACAGGTCCGAAAAGCACAGAAACATGCATTGCCGGGCGTTTCAATATCTCCGGCCAGCGTTCTTTTCCGGGGTTGCTATAAATTTTCATCTTTAAATTATTGTTTTTCAATAATATAAAACGATTCCTTAGAAAATCATTTTTTCAATGGGTACCACCAGTATTCCTTCGGCGCCGGCTTTTTTCAGCTTTCCGATGATTTCCCAGAAATCTTTTTCGGAAATCACCGAGTGCATGGAGCTCCATCCTTCTTGTGCAAGCGGCACAACCGTCGGGCTTTTTATTCCGGGAAGCAGCGCCGCAACGGTCTGAATCTTTTCGTTGGGAATATTCAGAAGAATATATTTTTTCCCTTCGGCACGCTGCACGGATTCCATCCGGAATATCAGTTCGTCTAAAATTTCCTGTTTCTCTGCCGGAAGATTGGGTTTGGCGATAAGCACCGCCTCGGAGTGAAGAACAACTTCTGCCTCTTTCAGCCGGTTGCTCACCAATGTTGAGCCGGAGCTGACAATATCAAAAATTGCATCGGCCAGACCGATTCCGGGCGCAATTTCCACAGAGCCGCTGATCACGTGAATTTCAGCGTCAATATTGTGTTCTTCAAGAAATTTCTGAAGAATGGCGGGATAGGAGGTTGCAATCTTTTTTCCGTTGAAAAATTCCGGCCCGGGATATTCCGCCGATTTGGGAATGGCGAGCGAAAGCCTGCACCTGCTGAAGCCTAACCGTTTGGCAATGACAACGTTTTTGCCTCTTTCCAGCATTTCGTTTTCACCGACAATGCCCACATCGGCCACACCGTCGGCCACGGTTTGCGGAATGTCATCATCACGCAGAAACAGCGCTTCCAACGGAAAATTTACTGCTTCCGAAACCAGTTTTCTTCTTCCGATGGTCAGGCCAATCCCCGAATCCTCAATCAGTTTCATGGACTCTTCGTTTAACCTTCCGCGCGTTTGAATGGCAATTTTTAGTTTTTCCATCTGTTCTTATATTTTAGTTTCATACTATTCTTTAAATCAGCTCATAAAAAAAGCCTGCCTCATGGCAAGCCTTTTAATATTTTCAGAATTACAAATAACAATCCCGACCTGCCAGAAATTAGGTTCCGAAATGATGGCCGCGATGTTCCAATCTGTAATTCATGTTTTCTTTTTTTGCAATGATAGGTATTAAATTCTTTTCCTGCAAAGCAGGCGAATACTCCGATTTAATTCTTAAGAAAAAATTGGTTTTACTCTTTTTTCTTTTTTTCCGGCCTTGCTGCCTCAAACGGAATATTTCCCTCGGGGGTTTCGGCAACGCCTTTCAGTTTGCCTTCCTCAATGGTGGCTTTGATGGGAATATTGTAATATTCCACATTGATGGTGAAAGTCAGGGTGTTTTCCTTGAATTTGACATCCTTCATCGGAACTTTGGTGCCTTCCGAAAATTTGATTTCACCGGAGAGTTCTCCCTCCTTTTCGTTGATGACAAGTGTTCCCTTGTCGTAGCCATAAGGCGCGTGTGTGCTTTTAAAAGCCCATTCGCCGGTTACGTTTTTTTTCGCCGGAGCAGCTGTTGCCTGAAAAGCCGCCGATGCAAAAAATGAAATCAGAACAAATACGATAAATTTTTTCATGGAATTGAAATTAAAAATTTTTAAAGGTACCATATGGAACTCGCATGAATTTTAATTGTGCTTTTATCTGCTTTTTACCATCATGCTCGTTTCATGGATACTATTTTTGTTTAACATGAACAAATTTCGCATAAAAAGCCGATTAATCAAAATATCCCGGTAAATATTTATAAATGCTCTTCCGGCAGGCAGTTAAAGCGTCTGGTCAGCCGGTTTCCCGCCTGGTCGGTAACATTCAGAATATGCCAGCCGGGTGCGGGGTTTATGGCCATTTGATGGATTCCCGTGGTTTCGCCAAGGTATTGGTTATCCAATTGCCAGAAAACAACAGATTTTTTTTGCCTGTGCACCAGTTCAAAGATCAGTTGCCCGGGCGTGCCATCCAAGTCGGTGGGAACAAACAGGTTGTTCCACTCCCGCGGATAGACGAACTCCATGATTTCCATCTCTTCGCCGCAGCCGGGAAGCAACGGCGGAAGGACTGAATAGAGCGGATTCTGTGGTTTGTAGTAATATTCCATGGCGGGCGGAAGGACAAACCAGTTTTTGTGCGTCATTTTTGCCACCGGATAGCAACCGGCATTCACGCGATGGGTGCCTTCTTCATTCAGATGAACTTGCTGATGAAACGGGCAAAGTCCAATTTTGCTTCCCGATGGGAGCCAAGCTTTTTTTACGGAATCGCAGTTTGCTCCCGGAAGATAGCCGCTTTTTGCACACAAATCCACTTCGGTCATTTCGTCAGCAGGCATTCGAAACCAGCGGGATGCCGGGAGCAATTCAAAAACATCAAACATCAGCGGCGCTGCGGCGGTGATTCCTGTCAGTCCGGAACGGCCTTCGCCGGCGGCATTTCCTGCCCACACCGAAACCACATAGTCGCGCGTCATGCCGACTGCCCACGCATCCCGGAAACCGAAGCTGGTTCCGGTTTTCCATGCAATGTTCCGCGAGGAGGCAAACGCCTGCCAGCCGGCTTCGGAATCGGGACGCTTCACTGCAAGCAATGCCTGCAGCGTTTCATAGATTGCAGCAGCACGCACCACAGGCTGAGCCGGTTTTTGCCTGTCCGGTTCATTGCGCCCTTTGCCCCATTCAAGCGGCCTGAACGGCTGCGCTGCATAAAACCCATCCTGCTCCTCATACTGTTTCAGAATATTCACCAATGAAGTGTACATGCCGGCCAAATCCCAAAGAGTTATTTCTGCACCTCCTAAAATCAGCGAAAGCCCGTAATGTCCCGGCGGATGCTTCAGAGTGGTCATTCCCGCTTTTTTCAGAAATTCATAAAACGGCGGAATGCCGTAATCCTTAAGCATCTGAACTGCCGGAATATTCAGCGAGCGCGCCAGCGCTTCGGCAGCCGGAACGGCGCCGTTGTGTGTCCTGTCAAAATTCACCGGCGTGAATCCGCCAAAACGCATGGGAACATCCGGAATCAGCATTTGCGGGGTAATCCATCCGTCATCTAACATTTTACAATAAAGAAGCGGTTTGATGATGCTTCCCGTGCTGCGCGGCGCACGTACAATATCCACACTGTTTCCGTGTTTTGAGCCGGTTCCGTCAAATACATTCCCGATATACGCCCTGACTTCTCCGGTGGAAACTTCTGAAACCACCACTGCCATGTTGTATATATGATTGGCTTCCAGTTCTTTTCTGTACCTGCTTATGCGTTCGGTTACTGCATTTTGCAGATGATAGTCCACCGTTGACCGGATTCTTTTTCCGCCGGATTCCCTTGCAGCCCGTTCCGTCAGGTGGTAGGTGTTCACAGGCAGGGGATTCACTTTTTCAGGAAGCGGTTCAGCTACCGACAAGCGAAAAGTCAGGGAATCTATGACGCCTGTTTTCAACAGTTTTTCCAATATAAAATCGCGCTTTTGCTTCAGCCGCTGATCAAGCCGTCCGGGATAGATGAGCGACGGCGCATTGGGCAGTGCGGCAAGCGTTGCCGATTCCGCCCAGGAAAGTTGTGAGGGCGACCGGGCATACCATCTCCAGGCTGCCGCTTCAATGCCCACCACATTTCCGCCGAAAGGGGCATGAGAAGCGTATAAATTGAGAATTTCCCTTTTTGAAAAACGGAGTTCAAGGTTTAAAGCCCAGATCATTTCAATGAGTTTATTTTTTAATGTCCGGGGTTTGTTTCCCCGTGCCATGCGGCAAACCTGCATCGTGATGGTGCTTCCGCCGCTGATGGTCTTTCCGGCTTTCAGGTTTTGAATCAGCGCCCGGCTCAGCGCCACGGGATTCACTCCCGGATGAGAATAAAAATAGCGGTCTTCAAAAACCAGAAGGGACTTTTCATATTTTACCGGGATTGAATCGGGAGCGGGGAAACGCCATTGCTGGTCGGCGGCAATCCGCGCCCCGAGCAGCCTGCCGTCGCTGCTTTCAACCACGGTGGAAAATGGTGCGTTGAACAGCGGACGGGGAACGCTGAACCAAAATCCGAAAAAGAGCGCCACCAGCACGCTGATTGCAATGGTGCGTTTTCTGTTTTTTGCCGGGTTTTTGACTATTTTGGACTTTAAACTCACTTTTTTGTCCCGCTTTTTTCTGAACTCTCTTTGGTTTATTCTCTTGTTACTTCAACAAATTTTCCCGGATTCTGAGCGCGGACACTCTGGTCATACATGGCTTCACAACTCACAGGCGGCTGGTAGAACCGGCCTGCATAGGAGGCATTCAGATAGAAGACAAACGTTTTTTGCCGGTTCATCTCCAGATCGAAATAGGTGTAAACCCGGTCGTCCCGGATATCCTGATAATCAAAATCCTGATGCTCATCCAGAGGAATATCGCCGATGCGCCGGTTCAGGATTTCCCAACCCGACGGGAAAATGGTGTTCAGAATCAGGTTCCGGTAATTCTGGAATGTTCCCGGATTTTTCAGGGTCACCTCCATTTTCAGGTCTTCTCCCTGTTTCATGCTTTGCGGATTGATTTCATTTCCGGCAGAATCGAAATATTTCACCTGCATCAGCAGGTTGTCTGAAACGGATGTAGTGTCCGTGCCGGAAGGGATTCCGCGGGCAAAAACTTTTACATAGCTTGGCGAAGCGCCCTGGTTGGCATAGTTCACCCGGATATTTCCGTCATCATTCACGCGCACCGGAATGTTCAGTACCGGAATTTTGGAGCGTAGCTCCGTCTTCCCGCCATTGGCTGTCATGGAGAAACGGGTTTCACTGTTTTCAGCCTTGTTCTGACGCACATACGATGCTGCTGACATGAGGCACCAGGCGGTTTCCTGGGTATTCAGCCAATCCCTGCGGTTCATTTCGTTGGCAATGGTTTGCAGCAGCCGGAAAGCCTTTTCTTTTTCACCGGCGAGCGTCAGCGTCTCCAGGATGATTGCTTTATCGCGCAGGGCTGAACCAAAAGTGCCGCCCTGTTCGCGGTATTCATCAATGGAAGTGGTCAGACCGGCAATCAGTTTTCTCCCGGCATCGGGTTGCCCGGCCAGGATGTACGCCGCGGCCAGCTGCCAGGAAGCCACCGCCGGTTTCCCGCTCTTTTCGCGCAGCCGGTTCATGGCGCCCATGTCGGGCTGCCCGGCAAGCGCCAATGTGTATAACCTGTAAGCCTGAATGAAATCGTAGTTTTGTCCCGTCATTTCATTTTGCGGATTCTCTGACGGACTCCAGTTTCTCGCAGCAGTTTGTTGAAAAAGAAGCCACTTGTTTTTCAGTCCGACAGGAAGCGAATACCCCGCTTTTTCGGCTTTCAGCAAGAAATGTCCGGCATAACTGGTTGCCCATTCGTCAGCTACCGCTGCGCCGGGCCAGTAGGCAAAGCCGCCGGACGGAATCTGATAGGCAGATAGTTTTTGCAGCGTATTTTTTATGAAATTTTCTGCATCCTGTTTTTGTCCGGAGGAAAGTTCGGTCAGGTCGCCTGAAAATAATTGTGGAAAGGCCGCCGAAACCGCTTGTTCTGCGCAACTGTGCGGATAATCGCGCAGATAGCGGGTATGTTTCTCCAGATTGAGCGAGGGGAAGCCTGAAATTTCCACCCATGCTTTTGCATCGGCGGCTTTCCCCGGAACTTTCAGTTCCGTCTCCCAGTTTTGACTGCTTTCCACAATTTTTGAGGATTCGACTGTTACCGGCGCATTAGGATTCCGGATTTCGAGTTCCACTTCATACCTTGCCTTTTCGCTTCCGCTGAAAGCCTCCGCCGTAATTTCTCCGGCGCCGGTTGCGGCATTTACCTTAAGCCTGAAATAAGCCATTTTGTCTCCTGTCTTTTCAAACCGGATCTCTTTTGTGTCTTCTTCAACAACCGATATCAACGGATTGGTATTCACCTTCACCGTAACATTTTTCACATTATCCTTCATGGCAAAAACCTGTAGGGGCAGGAGAATTTCTTCGCCGGGCGCCAGTACGCGCGGCGCCGTGGCAAGCATCATCAGCCCCTTGCGCACCGGAACGGAAGTTTCCGCATTTCCGAAAGCGCCCCGGCTGCCGGCAACCACCATCACCCGCACTTCACCGATGTAGTTGGGCATCTTAAACTTGTGGGTGGCGGTTTTCCCTTTTTTCAGGGTAAACGGGCCGGCAAACTGAACGACCGGCTTAAACCGGTTGAGCTCCTGTTTCCCGGAAACGGACAGATCGGCATCGCCGCCCACGGCAAATGCCTTTTCAAGACGTGCGCCGTAAGCACCGGCAACTTCATCATACAAATCCCAGGTCTTCACACCTAAAGCTTCGCGCGCATAGAATGTTGAATGCGGATCGGGCGTTCTGAAATTTGTCAGCCCCAGCAAACCCTCATCCACCACCGCCAAGGTGTAGGTCATCTCTTTGCGTCCGGCTTCAGATACCTTCACGGTGTATTCCTTTTCAGGCTCTATTTCGCCCGGAGCCTGAATCTGAGGTTTCAGGATGGTTTCCGGATTTTCCACCAGCACCGGAATCACGCCATACATGCGTATGGGTGCATCATTTTCCGTTTGTGCATAGGGCTGGATCAGGCTCACATGAACATAAAAGTTGGGCGCCATTTCAGGTTTCGCATCAATGGTGAAGGTAGTCTGTTTTTCCTGGGTTTTCACCCAGAAAATATCTGAAACGCCCGTGCCGTTCTCAATGCTCACCAGCGCTTTCCCGCTTTTTGATGAAGGAATGGTTACTTCAATTTTTTCTCCGGTTTTGTAGCTCTCTTTACCGGTGCGCAGGGAAAGGAGTACTGCGCCTTCTGCCATGCCTTCAGGCCGCCAGCTTCCCCATTCCGACATGTAAAAGGTGATTCCCGCCGTGTGTCCGCTGGAGAGATTCTTCACCCAGAGCAGGTACCTGCCGTTATCCTGCCAGTCGTTGTATTTTACATTCAGTTCCAACCGGCTCAGATGAGAGGCATTGCTGATATTCCAGCTGGATACCGGACGGTAGTAATTTCCGGAAACATAGTGTGCCAGGTAATCCTGTCCGGATTCCCACCACCAGCGCCAGTCGATTTTGTAAAGCCTGGCTTCAAGATCAGCGCCCGAAACAGCTTTTCCATTGGCATCAACAAGCACGATTTCGGGCAGGTATTCCGTATCGGTTTTATACCAGTTATCTTCCGATGCCGGCATTTTCACTCCGACGAATGTTGAAAATGGCGCAAAAGTCGCCTGTTCAACATTTGTACTGAAATCGCCGCCCTGCTCAAAAACACGGGTGGTGAACCATGCTTTCAGCATTCCCGGCGCATCTTCCACAGCTTCAAAATCCACCGGAACCGATGTTTCTCCGTTTTCGTCCAGATTTCCTTCAAAGATGGCCTGTTCCGCCGGCGTAAAAGAGGATGCCGGGTCCGTGAAAGTATATTGCTCAAACCCCGTGAACGATGTTTTGTCCTGCATAAAAAGCACATCCACCTTTGTTTTCAGTCCGCGAGCCGGCGAGCCGTGCAGCCACGCCGCATTCAGGGGGATGTTGCGGCTGTTTCGGGTGAGTGCGGTTTTTGGTACATCCAGATTGATTTTCAGGCGGTTGGGCTTTATGGTTTCGATTTTAACGCGTTTTGAGAAAACGGCATTTCCTACCGTCACCTGTGCCAGCCAGTTTCCGGTGGGCGCATCGGCAGCAGTTTGCACCTGAACCGGATAAAAACCGTTTTCGTTTTCGGCGAGCACCCGTTTGTCAACTATTTGTCCGGCAGGATTTATCAGTTCAAAAACCACCGGATAACTTTCAGGCAGCCCGGCATTCTCCTTTTCAATGATTGCGTTCAGGTAGAGGGTATCGCCGGGGCGCCACACTCCGCGCTCGCCGTAAATAAATCCTTTCAGCCCGTCGGTGACAACCTGTCCGGTGACGTTGAAGTTGCTGGTTGAAAGCGAACTGCCGTCATCTAAGCGAAGGTAACCGAACTGGTTTCCTTTTTGCGCAATCAGGAAAAATGGTTTTTTCTGAAAAGTGGCGGTTACAAATCCCTGATTGTCTGTGGTCAGAGTTTCCATCAGCTGGCTTTGGAAATTAAAAATGCGTAGCTCCGTATTTTGCTCAGGATTGGTGGTCAGCAGGTTGGCAACAACAAAGGTGATTTTGTGATCCTGCCCCTCTTTGGCAATGATTCCCAGCTCGGAAGCAAAGATATTCCGCGAAACAAACCGGTCGGAATTATAGTAGGAGTCGTGGCACGGATTGTCGCGTTCCTGCCAGTTGTAATTTTGTGGATAGTAGAAGTTGTAATACCATCCCGGACGGTCCCATTCCGTTTGGTAGGGTTCTGTTTTTTCCGCCCGGACTCTTTTTTCGGTTTTGGATTTTTCTTCTTCGCCGCATTTGAAAACCGAATTTTCTTTGAAAAAGCGCAACTGCACATTGTAAATTGCTCCCTGTTCGGGGGTAAACAACCCGGATAAATTGATTTTATAGGTGTTCCATTTTTCCAGTCCGTCGGGCTCCACAGGCGTAAGGTCAACCTTCCCGGTGTAAACCAGCCGTCCGGCTTTCATCAGGTCTGAACTGTCATCAAAATTGTTGCTTTGAAAAAAGGTGAGGATATTATCCTTGAAAATATGTACCACGCGGACTTCGACGGAGTTCAGCCCGATGGCTTCGAACGGCATTTCAAGAATTTCGCTTTGCGGAACAATCGCCCCTTTTCCGATAAACCGTACTTCCGGATTCAGGCTACTGAATTGCAGACGGAAAGTTTCCGTTTTTTTCAGCCGTGAATAATTTGTGTTTTGAATGCCTTCAAAAACAGTCAGGTCAAGCTCTCCGGCCAGCCGTTTTTCGGGCCATGCCCGCAACTCATTACCATCGCTTGTCAGCCGCAGTTTCACGTCATTGTTTAACGCCACAAGGCCGGTCAGTTCCTGTGCTTTCAGCAGCGGATCCGAAAACCGGATGGCAATATGCTGTTCCGGTTCGTTTAAAATTTTGGCGTCCAAAATTTCAAAAACATTCAGGTCGGGAATAGAAATGGATTCTTCCCCCTTTTTGTCCACTGCCAGAGGTTTTCCGTTCCATTTCACCAGCAGTTTCCCTTTTTTTCCGGGATGGCGCTGCAGGCTGTCTATGGTGAAAGTATGCTTTTTTCCCGAAGGCTCGTGATTCCAGCGGATGGACACATTTCTGCCGTCAATGCCCGCTTCAAGAATTTTCTCGGTTTCTGCTGCCGGCGCCAGGTCAGCCGTGAGCAGATAGCCCGAAAGCTGCATTTGGGAGGCGGGACCGGCATCATAGCTTCGCAGTCCGTCAAACGCCACCGAAAAGGATTGCTCCAGGGTGGAAAAGCGGAAAGACATCTCTTTGAACTCCGGCTCTGTATCCAGCAGCTCGCCCAATCTGAAAAGGGCCGTGTAGTCCGTTCCCTGCTTCAGCGGGGCCGAAGGCCTGAACTCAACGGTACGATCGCCTGTCAGTAAAGCTTCGCCGTTTATTTCGGGAGTAAACCTGAACAGCTTTTTCAGGTTGACGTTTGTCCGGGTGACCGGCTGCAGAAGATGCACGGTGATTGCCGAGCCGGAAGATATTTTCCCGCTGGTGCAGGCATTTATATATTTTTCAAAACCTGCATCGGGCAAGCCGGTTTTCGGGCGGGATTCACAACCTTGCAAAAGCACAAAAAGCAGCAGAACAGAAGGGAAAATATATCGTTTCATTTCAATGGATTTTTCAAAATTCTAAAAAGCAAATATTGCAATTTTTTTGGTGTGGAAAGTTGTTTTTGACATTTTTGACTCCGATATTAGCAAACAAATGTAAAATTACCTTATTTCCGGGACTTTTATGGAAAATGCCAGATTTATCAGGATTTATCTTGTAAAGACAGGATTGAGAAAGATATTAAAAAATAAACGAGTCAAATGAAAAAATACAAAACAGGATTGGTGCTCAGTGGCGGCGGCACGCGCGGTTTTGCCCATCTTGGTGTAATCTCCGCACTCTATGAAAAGGGAATCCGGCCTGATGTGATATCGGGAACCAGCGCCGGCGCAATTGTGGGTGCTTTTGTTGCCGCAAACAAATCGCCCGAAGAAATTCTTGAAGTTTTCAGCAGCGGATCGTTTTTCAAATACACCAATCTCCACTTCCCGGTGGACGGATTGCTGAAACTGAACGGATTGCAGGAAGTGATTCAGCATGAAATTCCTTACAAAAATATTGAAGACCTGCCTGTTGCATTTCATGTTGCGGTTTCCAATCTGAGCAAGGGAATTGTGGAATATAAAAACAGAGGGCAGTTAGATGTAACCGTGCTGGCATCCTCTTCGATTCCGGTGGTTTTTTCGCCGGTGGAGATTGACGGGGAGTACTTTGTTGACGGAGGCCTTCTGGACAATGTCCCGGTGGAACCCATAAAAAAAGATTGTGAACGGATTATAACCGTGAATATCAATCCACTGAAACAGGATGGAAAATTTAAAAACCTTATTCAGGTTGCCGTCCGCACGTTTTATATGAATGCCAATGCCAACATGAAGCAAATCCTGAAATATTCAACCGTTTATATTGAACCTGACGGAATCAACGATTATGATATTTTCCGTTTAAGCCATTCCAAAGAACTGTTTAAGCTCGGGTATGATTCTGCTAAGTATCTGGATTTTCAGTAGATTAACTTCTCCTCTGTGGTACTCTGTGTTCTCCGTGGTTAATCTTTTCGTCACGGAGCACACAGAGAAATGCAGGTTTTGAAAGTCGTACCGTTTGAAGTTTTGAAGGTTTGAGCTTAATTCATCTTTATGCTTATCAGATAGAATTATGTAGATTTGTTTTTTTGTAAAAAAATCAAGATGAGAAAAATTTTTACCGCACTTTTTCTGATGCTTTGGATTGGCTCCCTATCTGCCAAAGAGGGGATGTGGATTCCTCTTTTGCTTGAAAAATACAATCTGGCAGAAATGCAGGAAATGGGCTTTCAGCTGTCTGCACAAGATGTTTACGATGTGGATAATCCGAGCATGAAAGATGCCGTGGTGATTTTTGGTGGCGGTTGTACGGGCGGAATGATTTCGCCGGAAGGACTTCTGATAACCAATCACCACTGCGGCTACGGGCAGATTCAGTCGCACAGCACGCTGGAAAATGACTACCTGACCGACGGCTTTTGGGCAATGAGCAGGGCGGAGGAGCTGCCGAATCCCGGATTAACCGTGCGGTTTCTGGAATATATGGAAGATGTTACCGACCGGGTGCTGGATGGAACGGAAGGTCTGGAAAACGACGAGCGGGAGAAAAAAATCAGGGAAAACAGCCTGAATATCGAACGCAGCGTCTCCGAAAAGGGGAAGTTTATGACACAAGTGAAGCCGCTGTTTTACGGCAATCAATACTATTTGTATGTGTACAAAGTTTTTCGCGATGTGCGGCTGGTCGGGGCGCCGCCGTCGTCAATCGGCAAATTTGGCGGCGATGACGACAACTGGATGTGGCCGCGGCATACGGGCGATTTCGCACTGTTCAGGGTCTATGCCGACGAAAATAATGAACCGGCAGACTATTCCCCCGGTAATGTTCCCTACAGGCCAAAAAAGTATTTCCCGGTTTCACTGGAAGGAATCCGCGCGGGCGATTTCACCATGGTATTCGGAAATCCTGGAACCACCATGCAGTATATTCCCTCAAATGAGGTACGAATTATTGAAAACCAGCGCGATCCCGACCGGATTGCCATTCGCGGCAAAAAGCTTGAAATCATCGGAAAGGCGATGGAAGCCGACCCAAAAGTGCGCATTCAGTATTCGGCAAAACATGCCGCCATCAGCAATGCCTGGAAAAAATGGCAGGGCGAAATCATGGGGCTGAAACGTTTGGATGCCGTGGCAAAAAAAGAGGAGTTTGAAAAACAATTCAAGGATTGGGCAGAAGTAAACAGCAACCGGGAGGACGGATACCAGGAGATGTTTGAGAATTTTTATGCATTGTATTATGTTTATGAAGACTATATCAAAGCGTTTGATTACCATTCGGAGATTGTGTGGAACGGCGTTGAGATTTTCAAAGTGGCTGCACAGATTGAAAATCTGCTTACTGCAATAGAGAAAAATCCGGAAAAAGGAGATGAAAACCGGTTGAAAAGAGCCTCGGATTTTTTGCAGGAGTTTTTAAAAAATTATTACCAGCCTGTTGATGAGCAGTTGTTTGAAACGCTGATTCCTCTGCTTGCAGAGGATTTGAGCAGCAATTTGATTCCTGCTTCACTCAATAAGATGCTGGCAAAAAACAGGGGAGAAAAACTGGTACGGAAGATTTACCGGCGTTCGGCGCTCAACGATTTGCAAAAACTGGAAAGCCTTTTAACAGAAGGGAATACACAAAAGTTGCTGAAGCTCAGGAAAGATCCGCTGATGCGTCTCTACAGCCAGTTGGATTCACATCACAGCGCCCATGTCATTCCGGTGGTGGAGGAACTGACAAAGCTCATAAACCGTGAAATGAGAACCTACATGGCCGGAATCATGCAAATGAAAGCGGATGAGCCGCTTTATCCCGACGCCAACCTTACGCTGCGTGTTGCCTACGGCAAAGTTGAGGGCTATAATCCGCTTGACGGCGTGGAATACAAATTTTATTCATCGCTTGACGGCGTCATGGAAAAAGACCATCCCGATATTTATGAATATGCTGTGCCGCAACGGTTAAAAGAGCTTCATTCCCGGCGCGACTACGGTGTATATGCCGCCCCGGAAGGGGATCTGCCCGTTTGCTTCACCGCATCGAACCACACCACAGGCGGAAATTCCGGCAGTCCGATGGTCAACGGCAAGGGGCACCTGATCGGCGTCAACTTCGACCGCTGCTGGGAAGGCACCATGAGCGACATCATGTATGACCCGGAGCAATCCCGGAATATTGCTATTGATATCCGCTATGCCCTGTTTCTGATAGACAAGTTTGCCGGCGCCGGTTACCTGCTGGAAGAGATGGA
>CAZVAD010000024.1:7294-11241 GCA_964624645.1 uncultured Mariniphaga sp. | reverse complement strand
ATAAAAGCCAAATATAATATGAGATTTAAATTATGTTCACTATTCCTGTTCACGCTTTCATTTCTTTTTGCCGGCGCACAGGAGTCCTACCGCCCCGGGTTATTTTTCAGGGAAGACTGGAAAGAAACGCCTGCTGAAATTCCGCTTTCACAAAAACATGTAAATAACCCCGCTCTTTTGGTGCAGCTATACGGCCCCGGAAAAGACAGTCTCAAAAAAAGCAACCACGAAAAGCCTGCTGACGATCCGTTTTATGTGTGGTCGGGTTTGTGCCTGGAGAATTGGCTGATTTCACTGAAGCACAAGGAATACAATGTTGACCTGACCGGTTTTGCCAAAATCAGATGGCGCACAAAGCAAGCCGGATTCCGGGAGCTCCGCATTGCAATTAAACTGGCTGACGGCACCTGGCTGGTCAGCGACCAGTCGGACGGGCCTTCAAACGACTGGCGCATCCGGGAATTCAACATTCAGGATATCCGCTGGCGCCGGCTGGATATTGAAAGAATAGCTGAAACCGGCGCAGTAAATACCCCCGACCTTTCCAACGTGGAAGAGATCGGATTCACCGACCTTATGCCGGGCGGGCAATCCGCGTCCTGCTCGCGGCTTGACTGGATTGAAGTGGATGGCAAACCTGTAAAACGATAAAAAATGAGCGACGACAAAAAAATTATCTTCTCGATGTATAAGGTGAGTAAAACTTACCCGCCAAACAAAACCATCATCAAGGACATTTCCCTCTCCTTTTTCCTCGGAGCGAAAATAGGCATCATCGGACTGAATGGCTCCGGGAAATCCACCCTGCTGCGCATCATTGCCGGCGTAGAAAAAAACTTTAACGGCGAGCTGGTGTTTGCGCCCGGTTATTCTGCCGGATTGCTGGAGCAGGAACCCCGTCTTGACGAGTCGAAAACCGTCATCGAAGTGGTGAAGGAAGGCGTGCAGGAAGTGGTGGATGTGCTGGATGCCTACGAAGAGATCAACCTGAAGTTCGGACTTCCCGAAGTGTATGAGCATCCGGATAAAATGGAAAAACTGATGGCGGAACAGGCAAAATTGCAGGAAAAAATTGACCTGCTGGATGCCTGGAATCTGGACAGCCGTCTGGAGCGCGCCATGGACGCCCTTCAGTGCCCGCCCGACGACCAGCCGGTGAGTGAGCTTTCGGGCGGCGAAAGACGCCGCGTGGCATTGTGCCGCCTGCTGTTGCAGGAGCCCGACGTGCTGCTGCTGGACGAACCCACAAACCACCTTGATGCCGAAAGCATCCAATGGCTTGAAATGCACCTGCATCAATACAAGGGAACCGTAATCTGCATCACCCACGACCGCTATTTTCTGGATAATGTTGCCGGCTGGATTCTGGAGCTCGACCGGGGCGAAGGGATTCCCTGGAAAGGCAACTACAGTTCCTGGTTAGAGCAAAAGGCAAAACGGCTCGAACTCGAAGAAAAAGGAAGCCGGAAAAAGAGAAAAACACTGGAACGCGAACTGGAGTGGATACGCATGGCGCCCAAAGCCCGGCAGGCAAAGTCCAAAGCGCGCTTAAATGCCTACGACCGGATGGTGAATGAAGATGTGAAACAGAAGGAAGAAAGACTGGAAATCTTTATCCCCGACGGCCCGCGACTTGGCGACAAAGTGATTGAAGTGGAAAATGTCTCCAAACGGTTTGACGACCGCCTGCTTTTTGAAAACCTGAGTTTCAACCTTCCGCGTTCAGGGATTATCGGGGTTATCGGCCCGAACGGAGCCGGAAAAACCACGCTGTTCCGCATGATTTTAGGTCAGATTGAGCCCGACAGCGGAAGCATTGAAACCGGCGATTCCGTGAAGATGAGCTATGTGGATCAGACACACAAAGCCATTGACCCTGAAAAAACGGTTTTTCAGGTTATCTCGGGCGGAACGGAAACCATTATGCTGGGAACCCGGCAGGTGAATGCACGGGCTTATGTGGCGCGGTTTAACTTCAGCGGCGCCGATCAGGAGAAGAAATGCGGCGTGCTTTCCGGCGGCGAGCGCAACCGGCTTCATCTGGCGCTGGCGCTGAAATCAGAAGGGAACGTGCTGCTGCTGGACGAGCCGACCAACGACATTGACATCAACACGCTGCGCGCACTCGAAGAAGGGCTTGAAAACTTTGCCGGCTGTGCCGTGGTCATCTCCCACGACCGCTGGTTTCTCGACCGCATTGCCACCCATATCCTCGCTTTTGAAGGCGATGCACAGGCGTATTTCTTTGAAGGCTCCTTTACCGATTACGAAGAACACCGCAAAAAGCGGCTGGGAGATATTTCGCCAAAAAGATTCAAATACAAAAAACTGCAGGGATAATAAAAAGGGCTGTCAAACGACAGCCCTTTCGAAATAATCCCGAATTGAAGGGATTCCATAAACCAGAGAAGCGATCAGCTTCACCGGTTATATTTTTTATTTTTCTATCACAAGCTCTTCTTCTCTTTTGATAATTTTGCTGCCCGCCAGTGCGTAGAACAACAGATAAGCCAGACCGATGAAAATCACCCAGTAGCTTGACAAATAGCCAATGGAATCGGCTACAAATCCCTGGATTGCCGGCAGAATACCGCCACCGCAAACCAATACCATGAAAATACCGGATGCTGCCGCCAGATATTTGCCTAAGCCTTCCACTGCAAGGTTATAGATACTGCCCCACATGATGGAAGTACACAACCCGATCAACACAATAAACATGGCATTAATCGGCACCTGTGCCAGACCAAAGGACAATGCCCCCGCGCCTGAGCGCTGAAGAACCGGCAATGCAATTTCGGTGGAAACAGGCATCATAATAGCCAAAAGGACGAGAACCAATCCGACTGCCGAAACTACGGACAGCATGGTTTTGCTTGACACTTTTGCTCCGATGGAAACGCCGGCCAGCCGCCCAATCAGCATCAGGAACCAGTAAGTTCCGGCAACAAAACCGGCAGTGGTTTTACCAACCGGAGTATCCGAAAGCCAGTAGATCAGTACCCCCGGGGTTCCGACTTCAACACCCACATAAACAAAGATTGCAATGGCTCCTAAAACGAAATGCCTGAATTTCAATGCGCCTGACATCAGGTTTTTCAAAGGCTCCTTGGGTTGATCGGCATGTGGCTCAGGAATATTAACAACAAGCATCACAAAAAAAACGACTGCAAACACAGCCATGGCAATGTACATTACCGGGAAAACGTCTTTGATGTTTGCTTTTGCAGTTTCACCAATCAAAACACCGACAAATGCCGGGGTGAAGGTGGCCATAACCGAATTGAAGGAACCTCCGACCTGAATCAGCTGGTTTCCTTTATTACCGCCACCGCCTAAAGTGTTCAGCATGGGATTGACCACTGTGTTCAGCAAAGTCATGGAGAATCCGGCAACAAATGCACCCAACAGATATACGCCGAAACTTCCGGCATGGCCTGAAAGGTACTGAATGCCAACCCCGACAAACCCCACAGCTATTGCAATCAAAGCTGTTCTTTTATAGCCTATCTTCTGCAATAAAATTCCTCCCGGAATCCCCATCACGGCATAGGCGATAAAGTTCGCCGCATTTCCCATCAACCCCTGAAAGTTGGAAGCCCCAAACTGCTCCTTCAAAACCTGCCCCATGGGCGCAGCAAGGTTGGTAACAAATGCGATCATACCAAAAAGTGCAATCATCATAATGATTGGCACGACATAACTTTTGTTTTTATTCATAATAAAAAACTTTAATGATTTTAGTAATTTTTAAAATAGTTTATAATTATCTGAAATTTCTTCGCAATAAAATTGATGGCGGTAAAAGTATAAATTATTGTTTTGAAAACATATTCGTGAAAAACTTTTTTACAATTCCAGTTTCACAGCACCTTTGTTCCGGATAAACAACTTGTGGCAGCTCCCTTCACCGTAAACATGCTCCAGCGTACGCACATAATTATCCA
>CAZVAD010000024.1:0-7194 GCA_964624645.1 uncultured Mariniphaga sp. | reverse complement strand
TCTGCCACCCGCTGGTTGTCTCCCTGAAAGTGGTAGGCGCGCAAAATAGCCCTGTCGCCGGTTTTTGGACGGATTTTCGGAATGTTCTCCACAATTTGCTCAAGCGTCACTTCGCGCAAAACGGATGCGCCGAGTTCGGCAGCCACAGATTTCATCTCCGTGGGCAGCGAAGCATATTCAGCCTGCGAAGCCGCATCATCATGGCCTCCACCCACATCGGTAATCACCAGCGAGTAGCCTGTGGAAACAAAATCAAAGTCCACTTCTTTCACTATCGGATTGGCAGGGTCTTTAAAATCGATGGTGATTAATCCGCCGACTGCGCAGGCAGTCTGGTCCATCAGTCCGCAAGGTTTCCCGAAGTAGTTATTTTCCGCCCACTGCCCGATGATGGCATTCTCCACCGCCGGCATTTTTCCGTCATTGAAAAGTTCATTGATAACAGCACCAATCAGCACCTCAAAGGATGCGGATGAGCTCAGCCCCGAACCTTTGGGCACCCGTCCGTCGATGCAGGCGTCGAAACCACCGGTTTTGTAGCCGTTTTCCTTCATTTTGGCACAAATCCCCTTCACCAGGGAAGAAGAGGTGTAAAAACTGGCTTCATCGATGGCCAAGTCAGAAATATCCACCATGAAACCGGGATAACCCGCCGATTTCACCCGGATAGTATTTGTTCCGTTGGGTGCGGCAACGGCAATATTGTCGAGATTCACGGCGCCGGCAAGAACGCGCCCGTGGTTGTGATCGGTGTGGTTGCCGCCAATTTCCGTGCGCCCCGGCGAGCTGAACAGTTCCACATCATCCGTTCCGTAAGTTTCAAAAAAATCGTTGAGCAGCGCTTTATATCTTTCGGCCTGCTCCTTCAAAGTTTTTTCATCGGTTCCGTATAGCTCCCTGAACAGGGCATTGTCGCCGTTGCCAATTTTTTCGACAAGTTGTTTAATCTTTGCCATAATTGCTGATTAATAAGTTATTACAATAATAATTCAAAATAGTCGTCAAATCCGAAAGAAATTTTCATCAGAAAAAGGTGCAAAAAGTTAGCAGATGTGCAAATATAAACGGAAAAATGAGCGCTCCAAAAAAAATATTCATCCGGTCAAAAACTATTTCTGATTATCGGCTCCGGCCAATGTCCTGAATTCATTTGGGCAGCACCGGTTTTTTGCAGATTCTGATTCAGGTTTCCAAGCCGGCTGATTCAGGTTTTCACAGGCGACAAAAGGAATCACAATAAGTAAATCCCTCCTTTTTTCAGCTAAAATCGGTTCATTTTGTTTTATTTTGCATTTTTGTCAAACGATGTGGAGAAATTACGGAATTGATTCTGAAGCAAAAATGATTTCAATTCAATTTTAAAATCAAAAATTAAGATGGAAACAGAAAAGACATCCTTTGGAAATTTGCCGGACGGCGGGGAGATTTTCCGTTTTACGATTTCGAATAAAAACGGGATTGCCGTGAAAATCATCAACTACGGCGCAATCATTTCGGGCATTGAAATGCCCGACAGACAGGGCGCTGTGGACAACATTGTCTGTGGTTTTGAAAATCCGGCAGACTACTACAGCAAAGCATATCTTGCCGATTATCCCTATTTCGGGGCGATCATCGGGCGGTTTGGAAACCGGATTGCCAACGGACATCTGGAAATTGAAGGCAAAACCTACAAACTGGCTATCAACAACGGGCCTAATCACCTGCATGGCGGAATCACCGGTTTTGACAAACGCCTCTGGGATGCAAAAATTTTCAATGAGAAAGATAAATCCGGAGTGGAGCTTTCCTATCTAAGCCCGCATCTGGAAGAAAATTATCCGGGAAACCTGAAGGTGACCTGCCGCTATTCACTCAATGAGGACAATGAACTGGAGCTGGAATATTTTGCGGAAACCGACCGGACAACTGTGGTGAATCTCACCAACCACACCTACTTCAACCTCACCGGCGGAAAGGAAAATATTCTGAATCACGAGCTGAAGCTGAATGCCTCAAAAATGACCGAAATGACCGACCAGATTCCTACCGGAAAAATTGTTGAAACAAAAGATTCCCCCTTTGATTTCAGCCGTTTCAAAACCTTTGCAGAAGACCTGGCACAGTTGCCCACCGGTTATGATGACAACTTTGTGTTTGAAAATGAACCGGGAGAACAGATTCACGCCGGAACTTTGCGCGAAAAAACCAGCGGAAGACAGGTTGATGTTTTCACCACCCAGCCCGGGATGCAGCTTTACACCGGCTACTGGAATCCTTCATTGATTTTAGATGGGAAAACAAAATTCGGAAGATATTCGGGCGTGGCGCTTGAGACGCAGCACTATCCCGACTCGGTGCACCATCCCCACTTCCCCACCACCCTCCTGAACCCCGGAGAGACCTACCGTGAGAAAACCGTTTACAAATTTTCAGTTCAGAAATAACTTCCTGAGAAACAAAATATTACTTAAAACAAGCTGGCGAAATTTTAATATCTCTGATTTTTTTTACATTTGATCATTAATTCATAAAAGAAAGGAAATGAAAACGATAATCGAACTTTTTGAAACAGCAGTTGCTGATTTTCCGGAAAATGTCTATCTCTGGGAAAAGAAGGACGGCCAGTATAAAGGCACAACCTACAGGGAAACCAGGGAACTGGTTTTAAAACTTGCCGCCGGGCTCACCTCCCTTGGAATAAAAAAAGGCGACCGTTCCGGATTGATTTCAGATGGGCGCAACGACTGGATCATCAGTGAATTAGGCCTTCTTTACGCCGGCGGCATCACGGTTCCGCTTTCGGTGCGTCTTGAAGAAAACGACCTGATTTTCAGGCTGCAGCACAGCGGAAGCAAGTATGTTATTGTTTCCGGCATGTATGCTTCAAAAGTGAAGGCGATCCGGGATAAACTCCCGGAGCTGGAATATGTCATCTATCTGGACGGGGTTGAAACCCCGGGGAAAGGGGATATCGACTATCGTGATCTTTTCAAAATGGGCGAAGAGTATTTGAAAACCCGGGAAATTGAGCTTGAAGCCACGTGGAAGAATATTCAGCCCGGTGATGTGGCAAATATCAGCTACACTTCCGGCACCACTGCCGATCCCAAAGGGATTATGCTTTCACACCTGAATTATGTTGCAAACGTGATTCAGTCCAATTCACTGATGGATTTGTTCCCGGACTGGCGTACCCTTGCCATTCTGCCCTGGGATCATGCTTTTGCGCACACCTGCTGCCTGTATGTATTCATGTATAAGGGCGCAAGCATCGCATCAGTGGAAGTGGGAAAATCGCCGCTGGATACGTTGAAAAATATTCCTCAGAACATCAGGGACATCAAACCAACCGTTATGATGAGCGTTCCGGCTTTTTCCAAAAAGTTCCGGCAAAACATTGAAGGGCAAATCCGAAAAAAAGGGGAAACCCTTTATAAAGTTTTCCAGTTTGCGCTGAAAGTGGGGTATGCACACAACGGCATGGGACACAACAAAGGAAAGGGCTGGCGTTTTTTCCTGAAGCCGCTGGTCTGGGTTTTCGATAAGATTCTGTTCCAAAAAATCAGGGAAGGATTTGGCGGAGAGCTTAAATTTTTCATTGGCGGCGGCGCACTGCTGGATGTTGAGCTTCAAAAGTTCTTTTATGCGGTGGGTATGCCGGTTTGCCAGGGATACGGGCTGACAGAAGCAGCGCCGGTGATTTCATCCAACGCACTGCATGCAATCAAATTTGGTTCTTCGGGGAAACTTGCAAAATTTCTCGAATTGAAAATCATGGACGATGACGGAAACGAACTGCCCGTTGGAGAAAAAGGCGAAATTGTTGTGAAAGGCGACAATGTGATGTCAGGCTACTGGAACAATCCGGCGGCCACCGCCGAAGCCATCAGGGACGGCTGGCTCCACACCGGCGACATGGGCTTCATGGACGAAGACGGATTTCTTCATGTGCTGGGACGCTTCAAAAGCCTGCTCATCGGCAACGACGGCGAAAAATACAGCCCGGAAGGCATTGAGGAGGCCATTGTGGACCAATCCCGGTTCATTCAGCAGATGATGCTGTACAACAACCAGAATCCCTACACCACCGCCATGATTGTTCCCGAAATTGAGGAAATCAACCGGGAACTGAAAAAACTGAACATTAACCCCGGAAGCGCAGAAGGCAATCAGAAAACCATCCAGTGGATTGAAAGCGAAATCAACGAATTCAAAAAAGGCGGCCCGCAGGGGGAGCTGTTCCCCGACCGCTGGCTTCCCGCAACTTTTGTTGTGCTGCCTGAGGCATTCAGTCAGGAGAACGGGCTGATAAATTCCACCATGAAGATGGTGCGCGGAAAAATCACGGAATATTTCAGCAAAGAACTTGAATTTCTATACACCCCGCAGGCAAAAAATATTGAAAATACCATGAACATGGAGGCTGTTCAGAAATGGAACACCAAATAGAGAAATGCAATGATTATTGAGACCTTTTCGTATCCCCGCGCCGCAGTCATCGGAAATCCGTCCGACGGTTATTTCGGGAAAACCATAGCTTTCCTGTTTTCCAACTTTCAGGCAAGGGTTCAGCTGTACCACACGCCCGACTTAGACATCAGGCCACAGCAATTGGATGAAACCAGCTTCGGAAGCATACGCGAATTGGTTGAGAATGTAAATACTTCCGGCTATTATGGCGGAATCCGTTTACTCAAGGCAACAATCAAGGTTTTTTACGACTATTGCCAGGAACAAAAAATTCCATTGGACGACCGGAATTTCACCATACGCTACAACTCCAATATTCCGCTCAGGCTGGGACTGGCAGGAAGCAGCGCCATCATCACCGCCTGCATGAAAGCGCTGATTTCCTTTTACGGGGTGGCAATCCCCAAACCCATTCTGGCCAATCTGGTGCTCAGCGTGGAAGACAAGGAACTGGGCATTGCTGCCGGATTGCAGGATCGCGTGGTGCAGGCATACGGGCAGCCTGTTTCGATGGATTTCAACAAAGAAATCATGGAGAAACGGGGATACGGGAATTATGAAGCGCTTGACGCAGCGCTGTTCCCGAAAATGTATATCGCCTTCCGGAAGAATCTTTCGGAAGGCACCGAGGTGTTGCACAATAACCTGCGCGCCCGCTTCAACATCGGCGAGTCGGAAGTGCTGGACGCCATGAAACAGTGGGCAGGTTATACGGAAAGTTTTTGCCAGGCGTTGAAATCAGGCGATATTCAAACCATGCACAGGCTCATCAATGCAAATTTTGATTTGCGCCGCAGGCTGGTGCCCGTCACGCAGGGAAACATTGACATGGTGGAAGCAGCCAGATCAACCGGCGCATCGGCAAAGTTCACCGGCTCGGGCGGGGCAGTCATCGGCATTTACGACAACGAGGAGATGTTTGACAAACTTTCTGAAACCCTTGGGAAAAAAGGGATTGAAGTTTTCAAACCAAATATTGTAAATTAATTTCTATTATGATAAAAAAAGCTGTAATTCCCGCCGCAGGCTGGGGTACACGATTTTTACCCATCACCAAATCACAGCCCAAGGAGATGGTTCCCATCGTAGATACGCCGGTTATCCAGTATGTGGTTGAAGAAGCCGCCGCATGTGGGATCACCGACATCCTGATGATCATTGGGAAAGGCAAACGGGCAATTGAGGAGCATTTTGATCGGAGCCTGCAGATTGAAGAATCACTCATTGAGAAAAAGCAGTTTGAACTGCTTGAGCAAATCCGGAAAATTTCAAATCTGGCCAATATCCATTTTGTATGGCAAAGGGAGATGAACGGATTGGGTGATGCCATCCGCTATGCGCGCGATCATGTGGGCAATCAGCCTTTTGCCGTTTTGCTGGGCGATACGCTTATAAACAGCAAAGGCGCCCCGGTGACCAGGCAGCTTATTGATGTTTTCGGGCGCTACAAAAGTTCCGTAGTGGCGCTGGAGGAGGTGCCCCGGAAAAATGTTAGCCGCTACGGAGTGATCAAAGGGAAGAAGCTTGAGGAGAATATCCTGATTGCCGAAGATTTCATTGAGAAGCCATCGGAAGAGGAAGCGCCGTCAAATCTGGCCATTGCAAGCCGCTATATTTTCACTCCCGAAATTTTTGATTACCTGGAAAATACCAAGCCCGGGAAGAACAATGAAATTCAGCTCACGGATGCCATGCGCGAAATGGTAAAACACCATGCCATGTATGGTTTGAAGTTCGACGGCATCCGCTACGATATCGGCAATAAGCTCGATTTTTTAAAGACCAATATCATCTACGGGCTGGAGCATGATGAAATCGGACAGCAACTCAAGGAGTGGCTGAAGGAATTTGTTAAGCAGATCTGAGCCGTCAGGAATCATTCACCCGCTGGCACGATTTTGCAAACCGTACCTTGCTTTGCAAAAGCAAAAAACATAGTACAGGGACAAAAGTTGTTCTTTTTTTGTAGTTTTACGACAATGAACAAAAGACAAAAATAGTAGATTTTTGCCCTGCCGGGCAAGGCACAAATTACAAATTTGCGCCAGCGGGGGGATTTTCTTTAAAACGGCAACGTTGTTGGATTTTTTCCAGGAGTCCAAATCTTCTTTGGCCTGCAGAGTGTATTCTATTTCCATATATCGTCCAGGTCAATTTTTACGGTTTTGCCCTGGTCCGCCTGTTTGCGGCTTTTTTCAATTTTAGCCATAAATTCCGGGTCGTAAGGTGAATCTTTGGCAACCTCAAATTTAATCTTCAAGGCTTTGAAGAAAGCTTTAATAATGCTCATTTCCTGTTCGTTCGATGGATGAACTATAATATTTTATAATTTTTCGGACCGCTTCAATGCCGGGCAACATCTCATCCTGCTCGCATTTACCGATAACAGAATAAGAAATATCAAGGAGCTTTGCCGGTTCCTTTTGAGAGAGCCCTTTTGCTTCCCTGCACTCCCTTAGTTTTTTACTAAATGCTGACATGATATTTCCGTTAAGGTATCCAATGGCATGACTTTACAAGTTATCTGCAAATATACACCCGCTGGCGCGGTTTTGCAAACCGTGCCTTGCTTTGCAAAAGCAAAAAACATAATACAGGGGCAAAAGTTGTTCTTTTTTACATTTTTACGACAATGAACAAAAGACAAAAATAGTAGATTTTTGCCCTGCCGGGCAAGGCACAAATTGCAAATTTGCGCCAGCGGGGGGTTAAATTTATTAAGAAACAATGGCCTGATGATCA
>CAZVAD010000023.1:0-26241 GCA_964624645.1 uncultured Mariniphaga sp. | reverse complement strand
GCTCAGATAAAACGGGAGTACAAATGAAAACGGTTTCATACTGATTCAACATAAAAATTAAATTTAAAATTCAACAAAAATTTTTTCAAGTCCGCAAAATTAGAAATAAAACAGTATATCTCAAATGGTTTGCAAATTTTGTATGGGATTATTTAACACTATGTGCGGTAAAATTTGAAATTGCCGGAAACCGGATTGTTTCTTCACAAAAAAATAAGTTTTCATGGTTAATGTTTGAGGTCGTCAATTTTCAGGTTATCTAATGTTTCCTGCAACGATTCCTTACTGCCGGTGATAATCAAAAGTTTATCATGCTCCATTAAAACAGTATTCCCTTTCGGAATAAAATAGTGACTTTCGCGGTTCACCATGACCACCAGGGTTTCTTCAGGTATGGGCAAGTCCATCACTTTATCTCCCTCGCTGATGGTATTCTGACTGATTTCAATTTCTGTAACAATGGATTTTATCTCATCTGAAAAATCGACGTCAAAATTTTTGAGTTCTCTGATGTTGCCGGGTTTTTCTGCAAGTTTGAGCCATTTTGCAATAACAGGCAGGGAGGTTCCCTGAACCAGCAGGGAAACCAGCGTACAGAAAAATACGATATTAAAAATGAGCCTTGCATGCGGAACTCCTTCAGTGAGCGGGAAGAGGGCAAAAATAATGGGGACCGCTCCGCGAAGACCCACCCACGAAACATAGGTTTTGTCCTTGAACGGCATTTTCCGGAAAGGGAGCAGACTCAGAAAGACCGTGAGGGGACGGGTGATGAAAATCATGGCAAAACTGATAATCAACCCGGGAACAATTATGGGCACAAGCTCACTGGGGTTCACCAGCAAACCAAGCGTCAAAAACATGATCAACTGACTCAGCCACGCCAGGCCGTCAAAAAACTTCATGGACGAGCGCTTGTGGAAAAATTTGCCGTTTCCGATGGTCAGTCCGCCCACATATACTGCCAGATAGCCGTTTCCTTTCACAAAATAAGTCAGTGAAAAGATAAAAATACAGAGGGTCAGCACCAAAATCGGATAGAGCGAGTCGTTGCCGATTTTTATCCGGTTGATAAGAAAAATGCTTAATTTCCCTACGCCGTAACCAACTAAAGCGCCGATAACCAGTTGCAGCAAAACCTGAAGTCCGACCACCCAGTAGTTGGGAACGGATTCAAGTTTAATCACCTCAATCAGTGTAATCACCAGCACATAGGCCATCGGGTCGTTGCTTCCGCTCTCCAGCTCAAGCATCGGGCGGAGGTTATTTTTCAGGTGAAGTCCTTTTGAGCGCAGAATGGAAAACACGGAGGCTGAGTCGGTTGACGACATGGTGGACGCTAACAAAAATGAGGTGAGCAGCCCGATTCCTGCCGATTTCATACTCATTCCCAGAATCCACCAGACAAGGATACCGGTAAAAAGGGCGGTCAGAAGAACCCCAAGTGTGGCTAAAATTACTCCCTGTTTTATGATTGGCCGGATTTCATTGATTTTTGTGTCCAGTCCGCCCGAAAAAAGAATAATGCAAAGCGCAAGCGTGCCGATATTCCGGCCAAACTGAATATTTTCAAATTGAATCCCGAATCCGTCGCTGCCAAACAGCATTCCCACCGACAAAAACAGCAGCAGTGCAGGCACCCCAAACCTGGAACTGGCCTTCCCGGCCAAGATACTCAGGAAGAAGAGCACCGAAAGGACCAACAACTGCAATTCAATTTGTACATTCATTTGCTGAACTCAACTTTTCATTTTGAAAATTTATTCATACAAAGATAGTCAGTTTGGAAAATATAATTCTTCCGGCATCTGTTTTTGGAGATGATTTTTATGTTTTATTATGAATGGATTCGGATTTTGAGAATAAAAGACGGATGAATTGTGTCGGCAAACTAAAATTTAATTTTTCAGAACATAATGAATCTCTGAACAATGGTTTCCGGGATTGATAAATTTTGAAAGAGTGCGCCTTAATGAACTTTTCTATTTTTATTCAGTTTATAAAAAAAAGAATTTTATCAAGAGTTTTATTTTCATGTCTTTTCACCCGTAAATTTCCAAGCTATGGTAAACAGAATAACCAATTTGTCTGATTATTTTCAAAAGTACAACGAAAGTGTTGCCGACCCGGAAGGGTTTTGGGCAGGTATTGCCGGCAGTCATTACTGGCATAAAAAGTGGGATCGCGTTCTCGACTGGAAATTTGAAGGCGCGGGCGCTCCCGATATAAAGTGGTTCATCAACGGAAAACTGAACATCACTGAAAATATTTTTGAACGCAATATGTTCATGCGCAAAGACCAGATTGCCATAATCTGGGAGCCCAACAATCCGGATGAAAAAGAGATAAAACTCACCTACGGTGAGCTTTTTGACCGGGTGAAACAATTTGCCAACACGCTTTTGAAGCTGGGAATAAAACGCGGCGACAGGGTGGCTATTTATCTTCCGATGGTGCCGGAGCTGGCAGTGGCCATGCTGGCCTGCGCAAGAGTCGGAGCGGTTCACTCCATCGTTTTTGCCGGTTTTTCTGCAACTGCGCTTGCCGACAGGATACAGGATGCCGGGGCAAAGCTTCTGATCACTTCCGATGGCGCTTTCCGGGGTGCAAAAACCATCCATCTGAAAAATATTGCCGACGAAGCGCTGGAAAAGTGTCCCACGGTGGAGAAAGCGATTGTTTTGCAAAGAACAAACGAAGCAGAGCTGCATTGGGTGGAAGGCCGGGATATCTGGTGGCATGATGCCATTGCCGGGGTTGATACTGAAAATAAGGCTGAAGTGATGGATGCCGAAGACCTTCTGTATATCCTTTACACCTCCGGCTCAACCGGAAAACCCAAAGGAGTGGTGCACACCACGGCAGGGTATATGGTTTTTACCGAATATACCTTTCGGAATGTTTTCCAGTATGATGATGGCGACATCTACTGGTGCACTGCCGATATCGGCTGGGTTACAGGGCATTCCTACATTGTTTACGGGCCTCTGCTCGCCGGGGCAACTTCCATCATGTTTGAAGGGATTCCCACCTGGCCCGATGCCGGCAGGTTTTGGGACATTGTGGACAAATATAAAGTTACCCATTTCTATACTGCGCCCACTGCAATCCGGGCGCTCATCGCCCAGGGCGACAACTGGGTGACTTCACACGATTTAAGCTCCCTGAAAGTGCTTGGCTCTGTAGGTGAACCCATCAATGAAGAAGCCTGGCGCTGGTATCACGATGTGGTGGGCAAGGGGCTGCGCCCGGTGGTTGATACCTGGTGGCAGACCGAGAACGGCGGAATTATGATCAGTCCGCTTGCCGGAATCACGCCCACAAAACCAACCTATGCCACTCTGCCCCTGCCGGGTATTCAGCCCGTTCTGGTCAGTCCTGAAGGGGAAGAGCTGAAAGGAAACGGCGTTGAAGGAATTTTGTGCATTAAATTTCCCTGGCCCGGAATGCTGCGAACCACCTATGGCGACCATCAGCGTTGCTATCAGACCTATTTTGCTTCCTACCGGGGTTTGTATTTAACCGGCGATGGCGCCAAGCGCGATGAAGAGGGCTACTACCGCATTATCGGGAGGATTGATGACGTAATCAACGTTTCCGGGCATCGCATCGGGACCGCTGAAATTGAAGACGCCATCAACCAGCACCCCAAAGTGATTGAGTCTGCCGTGGTGGGCTACCCTCACGACATTAAAGGCTCGGGAATTTATGCTTATGTGATTTGTGAAGACCTCACCTCCGGTGAACTGAAAAACATTGAAGAGGAGATCCGGGAGACTGTGAATAAATTCATAGGGCCCATTGCAAAACCCGATAAAATACAGATTGTCAACGGTCTGCCCAAAACCCGCTCGGGAAAAATCATGCGCAGAATCCTGCGAAAAATCGGCGAGGGAGATGCCACCAATCTTGGCGACACGTCAACGCTGCTCGACCCGGGGGTGGTTGATGAAATCATTGAAGGCGCAAAAGTCGCCGTGAAGCGGTAAATAAACAGCTTGGCGTAATGGAGGCATTTGTCCGTATAACCTACGGACAGACCGAGCTTTTTAAGAGGTATTACTCCATTCATTCCATCATTTTTTTATCCGTAAACCCTGTCTGTGGGGAATATTCAACGCCAGCCCAATGCAGGAGCCACATGCTCCAGAATGGCTGAGAGTACGTGTATATTGTAGTCAACGCCCAGCGTGCTCGGGATGGTCAAAAGCAAGGTGTCCGCTTCCTGAATGGCTTCATCCTGTTTCAGTTGCTTGATGAGTTCATCCGGTTCGGCGGCGTAGCTTCTTCCGAAAATAGAACGTTTATTGTCAATAAATCCCACCTGATCGCCTCGGTTGGCTTCATGGCCAAAATAATAATGATCGGTTTCATTGACCAGGGCAAAGATGGAACGACTCACGGAAACCCTAGGCTCACGCTTGTGTCCGGCGTTTTTCCAGGCTTCCTTGTATAATCTGATTTGCTCCGCCTGCTGTACATGAAAAGGTTTATCGCTTTCATCATCTTTTAAAGTGGAACTCTGAAGATTCATGCCATTCTCTGCCGCCCATACGGCTGTGGAGTTTGAGCCTGAACCCCACCATATCCGCTCGCGCAATCCTTCGGAATAAGGTTCCAATCGCAATAATCCCGGTGGATTTGGGAACATGGGATTGGGATTGGGTTGGGCAAAACCAACACCATTTAATTTATCTAAAAACACTAAGGCCCTGCGCCTTGCCATGCCCGAATCATACTCGCCTTCATCGGGTTCGTAGCCAAAATAACGCCAACCGTCAATTACCTGTTCCGGTGAACCCCGGCTGATGCCCAACTGCAAACGCCCTCCTGAAATTAAATCGGCAGCGCCCGCATTTTCCGCCATGTATAGCGGATTTTCATAACGCATGTCAATCACCCCCGTTCCAATTTCAATTTTATTGGTTTTAGCGCCGATGGCCGAAAGCAAAGGAAAGGGCGACCCTAACTGAGCGGCAAAATGATGCACCCGGAAATAAGCGCCGTCTATACCAATTTCTTCTGCCGCAACCGCCAGATCTATCGCCTGAAGCAGGGCATCGCCTGCCGAACGGGTTTCATATGAAGGGTGACTGCCCCAATGTCCGAATGATAAAAATCCTATTTTTTTCATTTTTTATTCTTTTTGTGTTTGTTTAAAAAAGTTCCGGTGACGGGTTTTGTTGGTTCATCTTTATTCTGCTTTGCTATTTCTGACAGATTTTATTATTTATAGTCATTGTAACAATCCATATTTAATTTTTCTTGCAATGCCGTGCAACAGCGCCAATATGTCTGAACGCACTTAAAATCAATAACCCGGAGTCTTTATTTCCCATACTGTTTACTTTATCGGTTAATATTTAACAATTGAACCTTTCGCTTGTTTTGCTGGCGGTCGTTTCTACGCTTACTTGTAACGCCGGGCCAAAAGGTATTTTCTTTCTTCCTGTACTGACGAAGCCGGATAACTCATTTTGTTTATTTTGAACATAAGTGAATAAAATTTTAACTGTTGCCGGAGATTGATAAAATATTTAATGGTTGTTTAAAAACATGCTTTTCCGGGTTTTCTGAAGGGCAAATGATATAGCAGTCTGAATATTGGCAGGTTTTTCTGCATCTGCAATATTTTTGAAAGGAGATTTTAAATTTTGAAAATTCACTTTTTTTTTAGATTTTTATAGGCAATTTCAAACTGATTTATACGAAAGTTTAAAAATTCACATAATTATAAAAACCAAAAATATTTACACATGGCGATTAAAAAATTAGACAGTATTTTCAAACCGAAGCGAATAGCTCTGATCGGTGTTTCAAATAACCCTGACAGCGTTGGGGGGATAACCCTTCGGAATCTGGTTGGTGGCGGCTACAACGGCGTAGTATATCCGGTAAATCCCAAACGCGAGGCAGTTTTTGGAATCCCCTGCTATCCCAACGTGAAAAGTTTGCCCAAAACGCCGGACCTGGCAGTGATTATGACGGCTGCCAGAACTGTACCCCAGATTGTGCGCGAATGCGGCGAGGCAGGTATCCACGGGATAATCATCATGTCAGCGGGATTCAAGGAAGCCGGCGAAGAGGGGAAGGCGCTGGAAGCGCAGTTGCTGGCAGAAAAGGCAAAGTTCCCGGATATGCGGATTATCGGGCCGAACTGTCTGGGCATTTTGGTTCCGGGGCAGAACATGAACGTCAGTTTTGCAAACGGAATGCCTGAAAAGGGCCATGTTGCCTTTATTTCGCAATCGGGGGCACTTTGCACTTCGGTGCTCGACTGGGCTTATGAATCGAAAATCGGATTTTCCTATTTCGTTTCCATTGGTAACACCATGGATGTGAATTTTGGCGACCTGATCGACTACTTCGGACAGGATCCCAACACAAAATCCATCGTGCTCTACGTGGAGTTTTTATCCCAGGCGCGGACATTCATGTCGGCAGCAAGGGCTTTTTCGCGCGAAAAACCGATTATTGTCTATAAGTCGGGACGGTTCCCCGAATCGGCAGCGGCAGCAGCTTCCCACACCGGGGCAATGGCTTCGGAAGATTCCATCTACGACGCCGTTTTTCGCAGAGCCGGTCTGGCACGGGTATTTGATTTTGGAAATATATTCGATTTTACTGATCTGGTCGGACGCAAGCGGATACCCAAGGGAAACCGGCTGGCAATCATTACCAACGCCGGCGGGCCGGGGGTTATGGCTACCGACTCCCTGATTTCATTGGGCGGAAAACTGGTGAAGCTTTCCGATGAAACCATGAAACAGTTGAACGATTACCTCCCGCCATTCTGGTCGCGCGGAAATCCGGTGGATGTGCTTGGGGATGCCACCCCCGAAAGGTTTTCAACAGCTACAAAAATTGTTCTTGAGGATGAAAATGTGGATGCTGTGCTGGTGCTGCTCACACCGCAGGCAATGACTGCCCCCACTGCGATTGCTGAAGCCATTGCAGAGCTTGCAGCCAACACAACCAAAACGATTATGACTTCATGGATGGGCGGCGCCAGTATGCGCGAAGGCATTCAGGTTTTCAATAATGCCGGAATTTCAAGTTTCCCCTATCTCGAACAGGCCATTAAGGCGTTTATGACAATTGCCGATTATTCCAGGAATCTGGATATGCTTTATGAAACGCCAAGGGAAGTGCCGGTTTCATTTCAGTATGACCGGAATGAACTTCGTGAAAAATATTTGAAGGATATTTTCCCGAAAGCACGGATTCTGAATGAAGACGATTCCAAAATGCTTGTCAATGACTACGGGATAGACACAACGCATCCGCAGGCTGCTGCCACAGCAGACGAAGCCGTCCGGGTTGCGGAGGAGAAAGGCTATCCGGTGGTGATGAAAATTTATTCCCCCGATATTACCCATAAATCGGACGTTGGCGGCGTGATTCTCAATCTCAAGGATGAGGAGATGGTTCGCGCGGCATACAGCAGCATGATTAAAATGGTTTCTGCCAGACAACCGGACGCCCGGATTGATGGCGTAACCATTCAGAAAATGGTGGACACCAAGGGTGCTGTGGAGCTGATTGTCGGAATCAAGAAAGACCCTGCCTTCGGCACGGTTATGCTGGCGGGCATGGGCGGCACCACCGCTGAACTGTTCAAAGACAGCCGGCTGGAGTTTCCGCCGCTGAATGAAAAGCTGGCAAGACAAATGCTGGAATCCCTGAAAATCTATCCGTTGCTCACCGGATGGCGCGGCGATCCTGCCAAAAACGTGGATAAACTCATTGAAGTGCTTATCCGCATGTCCTATCTGGCAGCCGATTATCCTGAAATTCTGGAGCTTGATATCAATCCGCTGATTGTTACGGAGACCGATGTAATTGCACTCGATGCACGGATTGTTGTGGATGAGGAAATTATGAAAAATCCGGTGCGGGAATATTCTCACCTGATTTTAAGGCCTTACCCGGAAAGCCTGATCAAGAACGTCACCCTGAAAGACGGAAAGGAAATCCTGCTGAGGCCTATCAAGCCGGAAGATGAGCCGCTCTGGAGGGAAATGCTTTCCAACTGCTCGAAAGAATCCATTTATCACCGTTTTCGTTATGATTTCTATTACAATTCCCATGAGGTGGCTTCCAAATTCTGCTTCATAGACTATGACCGGGAAATTGCCATTGTTGCAAAATATGAGGAGGATGGGGTTAAAAAACTGGTTGGAGTAGGGCGGCTGATTGGCGACCCGGATGTGGAGGTTATGGAATATGCCATATTGATTACAGACGAATGGCAGAAAAAGGAACTGGGCTACATTCTGACCAAATACTGTATGGAAATAGCTAAGTCAAAAGGGGTTAAGACGCTGGCTGCCGAAACCACAAAAGAGAACAAAGCCATGATTTCGGTATTCAGGAGGCTGAATTTCAAAATGAAGTTCAATGAAGATTCAAGCGTTTCTGTAAGAAAGGACATTCAGGAAGAAGAATAGGAAATCATTGAAAATTCCCGGCAGTTGATTTACTTTGCCGGGAATTTTTGATAATGACACGGATGGTTGACCCTGAAAAAACAGATATTGCCGCTGCACTTATCCGGAAAGCAAGGTATGCAGTTGCCTTTACCGGTGCAGGAATTTCCGTTGAAAGCGGAATTCTCCCGTTCCGGGGCGAAAATGGCCTTTGGAACAAGGTGGACCCGATTTTTCTGGATATCGGGTATTTCAGGAAAATGCCGTTGCAGTCGTGGACAAAAATCAAGGAGTTTTTCTACGATGCCCTGCGTGATGTAAAACCGAATCCTGCCCACCGGGTTTTGGCAAAAATGGAAAAGCGGAGTTTTATCGAGTCGGTAATCACTCAGAATATTGACCACCTGCATCAGGAAGCCGGCAGCCGGAATGTGGTTGAACTGCACGGAACTTATAAACAATTGGTTTGTACCGGCTGCGGAACAGAGTTCGACATGAGTTTTGCCGATTTGAATTTTCTGCCGCCAACCTGTTTTATCTGCAAAAGAGTACTGAAACCCGAAATGGTTTTTTTCAATGAACCGATTCCCGAAACTGCAAAAAAACGTGCGTTTGCTGAAGCTGAAAAATGTGATTTACTGCTGATTATCGGTACAAATGCGGAAGTTTTGCCGGCAGCCGACATTCCGGCAGTTGCCAAAAAATCAGGCGCTAAAATCGTTGAAATCAACATTGAAGAGACGCATTTTACCCGGGAAATCACAGATGTTTTCATTCAGGGAACAGCCACAGCGGCGATGCGGGAAATCGGCAGGTTGCTTTATCTGTAAAATTCCTGTTCCGGCATAAAAAGAGTATTTTTGAGAAAAATATTTTTTATGCGAATTGATATTATCACGGTTTTGCCCGAAATTCTGGAAGGGCCGCTGAATCATTCCATTGTGAAACGCGCCCGGGAAAAGGGACTGGTTGAAATTCACGTGCACAATCTTCGTGATTTTTCAACGGACAAGCACCGGAAGGTGGATGACTACTCTTTTGGTAAAGGTGCCGGAATGGTGATGGCTGTCCAGCCCATTGAAAAAGCCATTGAAACGCTGAAAAGCGAGCGGGATTACGACGAAATTATTTTCACCACGCCCGATGGCAGCCTGTTTAACCAAAGGGAAGCCAATATCCTTTCGCTGAAAAAAAACATCATCATTCTTTGCGGGCACTACAAAGGGGTGGATCAGCGGGTGCGCGATGTCTTCATTACCCGTGAAATTTCAATCGGCGATTATGTGCTCACCGGCGGTGAGCTGGCTGCGGCGGTCATAACCGACAGCATTGTGCGCCTGTTGCCCGGCGTAATTTCTGATGAAACTTCGGCGCTGACGGATTCTTTTCAGGATAATCTGCTCAGTCCGCCGGTTTATACCCGTCCCGCTGAGTATAAAGGCATGAAAGTTCCGGAGATTTTGCTGAGCGGAAACGACAGGCTCATTGATGACTGGAAGCATCAGCAGGCGGTTGAACGGACAAAAAAACTGCGCCCCGATCTTTACCGGAAATATTCAGGCGAAACCGGGGCATGAAATGCTGACGGCAAAATATTAAAAGGCGTACCGCTGGCAGATTTTATTGTAAGGGCAATACTTGCAAACGCTTTTGTGCGGGGTCTGATAAAACTGTCCCGGAACCGAAAAAATCTCTTCAATCAGGATTTTCAGCTTTTCTTCAAACTCATCTTCAGTTTCTCCAAAAGACAATATCTCCCTGTTGAATTTAATGTACGGGTCAAACGTATCCTTTTTGAAAAACTCCCTCAGGCTGTATATTCCCGGTTTGATGGTACCTGAATATCCCGTGGCTTTTTTGTAGGCCAGGCAATAAATCAATGCCTGCAATATCTCTTTTTTCGGGTCTTTTTTATCTTTTTCAAAAAGCTCGTCATAGGCATAAAATGATTTTGAAGAAACGTTTCCGGTTTTGTAGTCAATGATGCGGAGTGTGTCCCCCAGGCGGTCAACCCGGTCAATTTTTCCACCCACATTCAGGGAGGCCGGGGTGTTATTGAAGTTGAAATCCAGTTTGAACGAGTAATCTTCTTCAAGTGAAATCAATTGAAACGGAGCAATTTCCATATCAATCTCAAGCAGCCGCCGGATGAAGGTTTTTGCATTTTCAAAAAACAGGATGGTTTTTCCTTCCAGTTTTATTGTGGTTCCCAAATCAATTTCCTGCTTGAACAGATATTTTGCAATCGCTTTGAAAATGGCATTTTCAGTGGCTTGCCTCTCTTTGGCCATCTTTTCCAAATCGGATAAAGTGATTGTTTTTCCGACAAAAGGGCTGTATAAAAATTCAATGACCTCGTGGAAAATACTTCCGAAAACCGATCCGTCAATTTCGTCTTTCATCTCCTCAGGCTCCGGGAGCTGGAGGATATAGCGGAAATAAAACCGAAGACTGCATTGCAGCCAGGTATTGATTGCTGTGGGCGAAAGCGGTCTTTGGGTGTTTACCCGGTCAAGCAGCAAAGCTGCCTTTTTGGGCGAGTTTTGTAAAATAATCGGTGCGGCAGGCTCATTGGAGAATTTAAAATCGAGACTGGCTTTCCGGACGTTTAACCCGGAATCATAGAGCAACTGAAACCCGTATCTGCTCAATTCGCCGGTTCCGATTCCCTCTTTCAGCGTACTGTAAGTTGCGGTAATGTTTTCTGCACGTTGGATAAGTCTGTAAAAATGATAGGCATAAATGGCATCCTGCCCGTCAATGCCGGGCAATCCGAAGCCTTTCCGAAGATTATAGGGAATAAACGACGGCGAAACAGAAGCTTTGGGCCATCTGCTTTCATTCAATCCTAAAATAATCAGGTTTTTGAAATCGAGACAGCGGGTTTCAAGAATTCCCATGATTTGCATTCCTCCAAGCGGTTCGCCCTCAAACGACACGGAGATATTTCCCGCATACTGCCCGAACAAACGGAAGAAAACCGTATCGCTGATTTCGCGGTTTTGATTGAAAACAACCTCCGAAACAACTGTGCTGAGCTTTTCAACCGCCTGGTAAATCGCATAGATTATTTCAGAAAGCAGTGGATTTCCAGAGGATATTTTTTCAAGATTCCGGTGCAGAAATGCGAGAATTTCGAGAAACCAGCTTCCGTATTCACCAACTTTTTCGGGCGGAGAGAAAACAATTTCGTGCAGCGGGGAAAAACGGACGGATTCGAGCGGAATGGTAATCCGGTTTTTTTGCTTTACCTCTGCGAGAAATTTATCCGTCTTTTCAGGCTCTGCATTCCGAAGCAGCTGATGCGTCAGCAAATCAGTGGCATAACGATGATAAACGGTGAAATTCCCGGCTTCGTTTTTCTTGCAGTTTTTCAGCAAATTGATCAGCAAAAGCAAAAAACCGTAAACCACCGAATTTTTCACGGGATAGCCCATTGTCACATTCACCGTTTCAAAAATATCCGGGATAGCTCCAAGGGCGGGGAAGAGCAAAGATTCATCAGCAAGAATCACCGCCGTGTTGTCAAATTCATCCCGGACATCTTTTGTGATTTCTTCCAAAAAACGGGGAATTTCCTGTGCCTGTCCGTAATTGGAAGACACCGCCATCAGCCGTATGTTTTTATCTGCTGAAAAATTGGAGAAGTTAAAGGGAAAATCATCCGGCGCAGGAAATTGACTCAGATTTTCGCGGATGAACCGTCCGGCATCATTTTTTTTGTCTCCAAGGTAAAACTCATCATAATCCCATAAAAAGACAGCCTTTTGTTGTTGTTTCAGCAGGGTGAGCAATGATTTTTCGCAATTATTCAGCGCATTCAGCCCGATGATATAAAATTTTTTAAATTCAAATCCGGGAGTTTCATTTTTCAATGTTTCGATTACTTGCCTGGCAATCATGCCTTTGTATGCGACCCCTTTTTCAAGGAGAAGTTTTTTGAAATCAACATAAACCGGATGGAGTGCCTTCCAGATTGAAATGAATTTCTGATGATGCGGTTTGCTGCCTGCGTGGGACAAGCTTCCCCAGAATTGCTCAATGGCGGCTTTTTGTTCCGGTGTGAGGTAAGCAAACAAATCTTCAATTCCCTTCAAATCTGCCAGATTGGTGAATAAATCCTTTGCATTGACCAGGTACTGGTCAATTTCATTGAAATCGTTCAGTAGCGCTTCGCCCCAAAAGTAAAAATCATCAAAAGTTTCACTGGAGCGGGTATGTTTCCTGAAAACGTCAAAAAGCAGGGAAATGAGCTGAAGTTTTTCACCTTCCTGTAAATTGGAAAATCCGGCAATAAGTTCATCAATGGTGGTTATTTCCGGCCCGATAACCGGCGAAGAGATATGTTTTTGCAGGTACGCATTGAAAAAAACACCGGCTCTGCGGTTTGGAAATACAAGGCAAATGTTATGAAGGTCAGCAGGATGCTTTTCAAAAATATAAGCTGCGCACGTTGAGAGAAATTGTTCCATCCGAAAATTTTTCCCGAAGATAAAGAATGGGATGGAGAATTGAAACTAAACCCGGGTTCCATATCTCTATATTTTTTCTCTGTGTTTCTCTGTGGTAAAAAAAAGAATTGACCACAGAGAGCACGGAGAAGCACAGAGAAGTATGGCGTTTGAAGATTGGATAAAACTATTTTATTTCATTTCGGTCAAACTTTGGATGAAGAAACTTTGTTTGCGCTTTCCTGAGAGCAATTGAGATATTATGAAAGGACTAAGAAATCGCAAACGTATTGCTGTTTCAAAATTTTTGGTGATTTTTGCCGCTGAAAATTTGATTCTCATGAAGAAATTAATGTGGCAGAACAGATGGTTTTTGATTCCTTTTTCAGTTTTTATTCTTGTTTGCATTATGCTGCTTTTGGTATTTACCAAGCCGGAGCTGCATATTCTTCTGAATAAGGCGAACTCCCCTTTTTTCGACCTGTTTTTTAAATACGCCACCTGGTTAGGCGATGGAATATGGATTCCGGTGGTTGCATTGTTTCTTTTTGGTGTAAAATACCGCTACGCTTTTGCCTTTCTTTTGGGGAGTTTACTGGCGGCAGGTGTGGTCAATTTCATCAAAAGGGTTTTGCTGACCGGCGTTTACCGCCCGATGAAATACTTCAGCATGTATGAAACCTACAATCTTCATTTTGTTGACGGGGTGAAAGTGCACAGTATCAACAGTTTCCCGTCAGGCCATACGGCGGTTGCCTTCAGTGTGTTTTTGATGCTGGCGCTGATTGTGAAAAGCAATCCGGCAAAGCTGGCGCTGTTTTTTGCTGCTGCCGTGGTTTCCTATTCAAGGATTTATCTGTCGCAGCATTTTATGATTGACCTGACAGCCGGTGCGTTGATTTCCGCTCCGCTCCTGTTGGTTTCTTTCCATTGGGCTGAAAAATGGAACAAAGCGTGGCTCGATGATTCCGTGTTAACCAAAAGAAACAGGCAGAATGCAGGAAAGAGTTAACCGGTTGAACCCGGGAAAAATCCAATTTTTTATTGCTGTTGCGGCAGCGTTGTTGTTCATTCCGTTTTTGGGCGGAGTTCATCTTTTCGACTGGGATGAAATCAATTTTGCCGAATCGGCACGTGAAATGATTGCTACCGGCGACTACCTGACTGTCCGCATCAATTTTCTGCCTTTCCATGAAAAGCCGCCGCTGTTCATCTGGATGCAGGTACTTTCCATGAAACTGTTTGGGGTCAATGAGTTTGCCGCCCGCTTCCCGAATGCAATCTGTGGAATCGTTACGCTGCTTGTTCTTTTTAATATCGGAAGAAAGCTGAGAAACAATCTGTTTGGCGTGCTGTGGGTGATGGCTTATGCCGGTTCGGTTTTGCCGTTTTTCTATTTCAAATCCGGGATTATCGATCCCTGGTTTAACCTTTTTATCTTTTTGGGCATCTGGTATCTCATGCAGTATGCGCTTCCGGAAAACCGGCAAAAGCTGAAAAACATTGTGCTTTCGGCTGTTTTTGGCGGACTGGCGGTGCTCACCAAGGGACCTGTGGGATTTTTACTGATTGCGCTCACAGCCGGAATTTTTCTGATTTGGTCAAAATTCAGAGTCAGAGTTCGTATTTTGGATGTTCTTGTATATTTTGCAGTTCTGGCATTCGTCGGTGGTTCATGGTTCATTGTGCAGATTTTCGCAGGAAATTATGATACCGTTGTTGAATTTGTTGTTTATCAGGTTCGCCTTTTTCAGACGCAGGATGCGGGGCACGGCGGTTTTTTCGGCTACCACTTTGTGGTGCTGTTTGTTGGTGTTTTCCCTTCTTCTGTTCTGGCGCTGAAAGCTTTTGGCAAAGAGCCCTCCGGTGAAATTCCGTATCGGGCGATGAAGGCATGGATGATTATTTTATTCTGGGTGGTACTGATTCTTTTTTCCATTGTGAAAACCAAAATTGTGCACTACTCTTCGCTGGCTTATTTTCCGCTCACTTTTCTGGCTGCCGCTTTTGTTTACGGTGCAAATTCAGGACATTTCCGGTGGAAAAAATGGATGTCTGTCGCTGTTCTGTCGTTTTCCGTTCTGTTTTCCCTGCCTGTGATGCTTCTTCAGTTTGTGGATAAGTTCAAATACAAAATCATTGAAAGCAACCTGATTCACGATGTATTTACCGTTGAAAACCTGAAAGCGGATGGCGGATGGCGGGGTTATGAGTTTTTGCCCGGATTGCTTTTTCTGTTGGCGGTGATTTTGATTTTTATTTTCATTCGGAGAAGTTCCCCGCTCAAGCGTGCAGTCTCTCTTTGGGGCGTTACCATGCTTTTTACATTGTCAGTCATTTTGACTCTGGTTCCCCGCATTGAAAAATATTCGCAAGATGCACTCATCGAGTTTTTTAAATCAAAGGCCGGCGCGGATGTTTACCTGAAAAATATCTATTTCAGGTCGTATGCCACTTATTTTTACGGCGAAACAAAACCTTCCGGGAATCCGGATTTTTACGATGAAAACTGGCTGCTTACCGGAAAAATTGATAAGGATGTCTGTTTTGTAACCAAAATCCACCGTGCACACCTGCTTGAACAATATGCTGACATTCAGGAAACCGGACGGAAAAATGGGTTTGTTTTTTATATCCGGAAAGCGGAGTAATGTCTTTATATTTTCGATGATTTCTTTCCGGGGAAATGCTCATGCCACTCGGCCCAGAATTGTTTCAGTTCGCTTTTCATCTCTTTGTGCAGGGTGAGAATTCCAATCAGGTTGGGAAGCGTCATCAGTGCAATGGCAATGCCTGAAAATGTCCAGACGATGGTTGTATCGGTGAATGAAGCTAAGAAAAATCCAAGGACATAGGCAATCCGAAAATAAATAACCCCTTTGATTCCAAAGAGATAGATAATTGCGCGGTCGCCGTAGTAGGACCAGCTGATGGTGGTGGAAAAAGCAAACAGCAATAATCCGAGAGCAACGATATACTTTCCGTAGCTGCCCATCCAGCTTCGGGAAAAAGCGACATTGGTCAGCGGGGCGCTGTGCAGAAGCGAATTGCCGGTGATTGTGATCCCCGGTTGGCTGACAAGCTTCCCGGAATGGAAACGGATTGTGCCGGTATATGGCTGGTGGCCTGACCAGACCTGCACCTCTTCGGCCACCGAGCGGGCATGAATGATGGTGGGCTGATTTTGGATTTCGCCGTTGGAAACGTCAAAACTTCCCGAAAAGAGAGGCAGACCGGTTTTTCCGGCGATGAAATCATAAAGCTGATTCCGGTCAGCCGGATCGGATTCATTGTAATGATTCTGCAGCACCACCAGGTCCGCTTCCTGAAAACGGTTGGGCAATTTTTCATTCCATACACCGGAAGAGAGAATGACCAGTCCGGTGAGCATACAGATAATGATCGTGTCTATAAATGGCTCAAGCAGAGCAACCAGCCCTTCGGAAACCGGTTCGTGGGCACGTGCAGATGCGTGGGCAATCGGCGCTGAACCCTGGCCTGCTTCGTTGGAAAACAGTCCGCGGTTCACCCCGCGGTTAAATGCAAAAGCAATGCTTCCGCCCAAAAAACCTCCGGTTGCAGCCGTACCCGTGAAAACGTCGCCGAGAATGGCAGCAATGGAAGGGATTATATTTTGATAGTTGTAACCGATAACCAGAACAGCGCCGATAAAATAGATAATCGCCATGATGGGAACCAGCCGGGAAGTGACCTGGGCAATCCGCCGGATGCCTCCTAATATAACCAGCGCCAGAAGTACGGATAAAATGGCTCCCGTGAGCATGTGATGAATTCCGAATGTTTCAAAAAGCGAGTTGGAAATGCTGTTGATTTGCGGCAGATTGCCGGTGCCGAAAGAACAAGCAACGGTTGCCACAGCAAAAATACCTCCCATGATGACGCCGGTTTTGATCGTTTTCTTATTTTCCCGCCGGATGTTGAGCCGGTTTTTCATGTAATACATCGGGCCGCCGGCAATGGTGCCGTCTGCCGCTTTTTCGCGGTATTTATGGGAGAGTGTAACTTCCACAAATTTTGTGGTCATTCCGACGGCGGCAGTAACCAGCATCCAGAAAAGTGCAGCAGGGCCGCCAAGGTGGATGGCGAGCGCCACACCGGCAATGTTCCCCGTGCCTACAGTTCCCGACAAGGCTGTTGCCAGCGCCTGAAAATGGGTGGTGTCGCCTTCATCGCCTTCGCGGTCAAATTTGCCGCGCACAATGCGGATGGAATGTCTCAGGTAGCGAAACTGCGGAAATTTCAGATAAATCGTAAAAAAGACGCCGGTGCCGAGAAGGAGGAAAACAAACCATTGTGAACCGCCGATGTGATTGTCTATTGCCAGTAAAAAATTGTTTAATTCGTTCATTACAGGTCTGTTTTTTAAAAAATATCGGCTAAAATAACAATCAATTTCATAAATTAGCCACATAATTTATAAAAGCAAAAATCATGTTGCCAAAATTTTTATTAGCTGACAACTCGTTGGAGACACCCGACACCATTTTTGTAGTGCACACAGAAACACCGCGTTTTATCATTGAAGCTGATATTGACGACTTTGAAAGCAATCAGGTGATTCACTGGCTTGATGGCGAGCCGGGCGATGATGAACTGATCGCCGGACTGGTTGATGAAGCGGAACAGTTCCTGGAGGATGAATTCGCAAATGAAGATTTTCTGGATGATGAAGAGGAATAAAGTATGGAAATCACAAGTCAGCCAAAAAAATTATACCGGTCGCGCGATAAAATGATAGGCGGCGTGCTGGCAGGATTTGCAGAATATATTTATGCCGACAAAACGATTGTGCGGTTAATCTATGTTCTGATCTCCATTTTCTCTGCCGGATTTCCCGGATTGCTCATGTATATTATTGCCTGGATTATCGTTCCGTTGAAGCCTCTGAATCTCTGATTTTTCTGCTTTTCCGCACCACAAGAAAAGCGCCCGAAAGAACCAGTGTGGCGCCCATGATAGTTACCGTGGTCATCCGTTCGTGCATAATCCAGCTTACCTCTGCATAGGTAAGTATTCCCATGATAATGAATGTGATGATTGGGTTTACAAAAATTATCACGCTCACCCTGCTCGCTTCAATCAGGCGCAGGGATTCTGCCAGTGTGCTGTATGAAATCAGTGTGTTTGCCCCAAGAAACAGAATCAGCAGCCACCACGTCCAGTGCAGTTGAAAAACCGGAGCCAGGTTAATGAATGGGAGATAGATAATCGTTGGAAAACCAAAGAGAAACAGGTTCAGAAGCATTGACGGATAACTTCTTACCAGAATTTTTTGAAAAATGGCATAGACCGTCCATGCGGCTGCCCCGCTCAAAGTGAGCAGTACGCCAAGGTTATACTGGTTTTTTTCTTCGAAAAACCCAAGCAGCTGATCTCCGTAAAAAAGAGCAAATCCTGACAACGCCACAAGAAAACCGACCCACTGGATTCCGGTGAATTTTTCCTTGAAAAAGAGAAATCCGGAAAGGGCAAGCAGCATGGGGCCGGCCTGAATGAAAAGCTGGGCATTGTTGGGGGTGGTGTACTGAACGCCAAGCATGAAACCCAGATAATTCCAGGAAAGGGCTATAGCTGCCAGAACGAGCAGCAGAGGCGGTTTTATCAGTATTTTCAATGAAGCCGGGCTGACATACAACTGCCAGGCAAAAATAGAGATGAATGCGATGAAAAAACGAAACCAGACGATGGTTACCGGGTCCACCACGCTGACAGCCATTTTCAGGGCAATTGCCAGCAATCCCCAGAAGAAAGCCGTTATGGCCGCATAAACAACACCTTTTGTCTGGTTGGTCATTCGAATTAAGCTATTGAACAAAAGTTATTTGCGCAGTTCTGCCCCCAGTTCACGTCCAAAAGCGGCAATCAGTCTTTGCATCGTTTTGTCAATCTGATTGTCGGTGAGTGTGCGGGCAGAATCGCGAAGTGTGAATTTCACCGCATACGATTTTTTTCCCTCAGGAACGCCTCTGCCTTCATAAACATCAAAAAGACCCACTTCATTCAGGATTTTCCGTTCGGTTTTGAAAGCCTGCTCCTCAATTTGCTGAAATTTCACCTGCTTGTCCACAACGAGCGCCAGGTCGCGGCGCACAGCCGGAAATTTAGGGAGCTCCTCAAAAACAGTTTGGTGCCGGGTACGTTTTTTCAGAAGAATATCCCAATTGAAATCAGCATAAAAAACGGACTGTTCCAATTCAAATTTCTTCAGAAATCCTGGTGCAACAATTCCTGCCTCCAGAACGGTTTTGTTGTTTTCCCTGTATTCCAGCCCTTCGGAAAACAGTTCGTTCTGGCTTTCGGAAATGCGAAGTTGCCTGATGTTAAACCCCATCCGTTTCAGGATGTTTTCAGCAAACGATTTCAGTAAAAAGAACGATGTGGGCTCCTGTTTCTGTGTCCAGCTTTCCGGGGATTTTGCTCCGGTGATGAACAGCGCCAGATGCTCTTCTTCGCGATAGCCCGGCACGGGATTCTCTTTTTCCACATCATCCAGAAAATAGCAATTGCCGAATTCGTAAAGTTTCAGGTCCTTATTCTGACGGTTGACATTCCGCGCAATACATTCCAATCCGCCAAACAGCAGGGTTTGCCGCATTCCGTTCAGGTCGGCGCTGAGCGGATTCAGCAGGTTTACGGTCAGCTCCGGGCGGTATTGTGACAAATCGTCGTAGTAACCGGCTTTGGTCAGTGAATTTGACCAGATTTCACTGAATCCCTGTGATGTAAGCATTTCTGCAATCAGGTTGCGCACCTGTGTGGGGTCGGGTTGCGGCGCATATTGAAGCGATGATTTGACCACCATCGGGATTTCCACATTGTTGTAGCCATAGATGCGCAAAATCTCTTCAATCACATCCGCCTCACGTTTCACGTCCACACGGTAGGGCGGAACAAGCAATGACAATCCGGTATCGGTTTCGTTCTCAATTTCAATTTCCAGCGATGCCAGTATCTTTTTAATACTTTCTTTTCCAATCTCCTTTCCAATCATCCGGGCGATGTTTTTATAACTCGCATTCACCCTGAAAAACTCAGCCGGACGGGGATATACGTCCACAATTTCCGAAGAAATTGTTCCGCCTGCAATTTCTTTAATCAGCAGCGCTGCACGTTTCAGCGCATAAATTACGCCGTTGGGGTCGGTGCCACGTTCAAACCGGAACGAAGCATCCGTGTTCAGCCCGTGATGGCGCGCAGTTTTACGGATATAAACCGGATCAAACCAGGCACTTTCAAGGAATATATTTTTTGTGTTCTCTTTTACTCCGGATCTGATGCCGCCAAAAACACCGCCGATACACATGCCCTCTTCGGCGTTGCAAATCATCAGATCATTTTCGTGCAGTTTGCGTTCCACGCCATCAAGCGTTGTAAAAAGGGTTCCGGCGGGAAGGGTTTGTACCACCACTTTGCCGCCGGTGATTTCATCGGCATCAAAGGCGTGGAGCGGCTGACCGGTTTCAAACAACACGTAGTTGGTGATATCCACCACGTTGTTGATGGGGGAGTGCCCGATTACTTTCAGCCTTTCCTGAAGCCAGGCGGGAGACTCCTTCACTTCCACCCCCGAAATGGTTACGCCCGTATAGCGTGGACACGCTTCGGGATTTTTGATTTCTACCGGAATTTCCAGATTATGGTTGTCCGGGATGAAGTTATCCACCGGAATCCGTTTGTATTCCGTCGGTTTGGTCTTGTTCAGAAAAGCGGCAAGGTCGCGGGCTACGCCAATATGCGAACCTCCGTCAATCCGGTTGGGCGTCAGGTCAATTTCAATTGCCCAGTCGGGCCGGATGTTGTAATATGTTTTAGCTGGTGTGCCGGTTTTCACTTCCGCCGGGAGTACGATGATTCCCTCGTGGCTGGTTCCGGTGCCGATTTCATCTTCGGCACAGATCATTCCCTCGGAAACTTCGCCACGAATTTTGGCTTTTTTCAGTGTGATTTCCTGATCATTGATATAAAGCGTGGTGCCAATCGGCGCAACAACCACTTTTTGCCCTGCCGCCACATTGGGTGCGCCACACACAATGTTCAGCAGTTCGCCGGCGCCGATATCCACAGTGGTTTTGCTCAGATGGTCGGAGTTCGGATGTTTTTCGCAGGTGATTACCTCACCAATCACAAGCCCTTCCATGCCGCCTTTCACCGGGTCCACCTTTTCCACACCTGCCACTTCAAGCCCTGTCTGGGTCAGGATTTCAGCTGTTTCCTCAGGCGATAATTCCATATCAATGTAATCCTTCAACCAGTTGTATGATATCTTCATCTTATGTAATGATTTTCAATTTTATGAATCTGCAAAAATAGAGATTTTATGCTTAACACCGGAAATTTGCCTGATTTTATTCGGTTATCTGAATTTAAGCTCAATCTGCTTTGCATTAAGAATCGGATTTTTAATTCAAAAAAAGACTTAAAGGTCTTTGATGTTTTGTCAAAGTGTTTACATTTGCAGGATTCGTTGATAAATTTCAAGACTTTTACTATGGCATATAAGATTTCCGAAGATTGCATCGCATGTGGTTCATGCATTGACGAATGCCCGGTAGAGGCAATTTCCGAAGGGGATATTTACTATATCGACCCCGATATCTGTTCCGATTGCGGCTCCTGTGTGGAGGTGTGCCCGGTAGATTGCATCTCGCTTGCCGAATAGATTGGGATTAAATCACAAACTGAACTTTCCCCTGATTTGTAATTGCAGATATTATATTGCCGAATAAACATCTGGACATACTCCTTTTAATCCAGCTTACGCATTAAAAATTAGAACAATAAAAACACACTTTTTCCTAATGCGGATTTTGGGTTTGCAAAACCGCATCAGTGGGGGTGCTGAGTTCTTCAAACGGCTGATCCGATGGTTTGCAAAAGATAAATTTTATGAATTTTTCAATTTTTAAGTTACTTTTAACCCGGAATTAATTTTTAAAAGCATAAAAAAACGTTATTCAGGAAGAATATTAAAAACCAAAAAATGACCCATTTTTCAAAAGAGCTTAATACCAACTGGCGCAAAGTAGCCTCCACAATTTATAAAAAACCACTTGACGCAAAAATTTACGGCACGGTCGATATCGATGTAACCGAACTGGAAAGTTTCATTTCAAAAAAGCGCAGGGAAGGCGTAAAGACTACGCTCACCCACCTGCTGACCCTCATTGTGGCGCGTGCATTCCGGGAAGAGGTCCCGGAACTGAATGCCTATATCAGACGGGGTAAAGTAATCGAGCGGAAAAATATTGACGCCATGGTGAGTGTTCTGTTGAAAAACGATGAAATGGGTTCGGTCAATATTCCAAACTGCGACCAGCTTAACGTGGCGGAACTGACAGATATCATTGCAGAAAAAATAAAAAATTCGAGAACGGGAAACGAGAACAAAACCATGCAGTCGAAGCAAATGCTCTCCTCCATTCCGTGGCCGTTCCGCGCATGGTTGTTCTATCTCTACAAAAAAATAACGATTGACTGGGGAATTTCCCTGCCGTTTCTGAACCTTTCATCCGACAGTTTCGGTTCCTTTGTCATTTCAAATATCGGCACCTTGGGGCTCGATAGCGGATATGCCGCACTGTTGCCTTCTTCCAACGTCTCCATAGTGCTCATTATCGGGAAAGTGTATAAAAAACCAGTGGTGATTAACGATGAAATCGTAATCCGCAAAGTATTGAATCTTTCTGCAACGCTCGATCATCGCGTGGTGGACGGCTATCACGGGGGCAAACTCTTCCGGTATATCCGCAGAGTAATCAAACAGCCCGAATTACTTGATATTAAGCCCGAAATTTCCTGAATGTCATCCCCTGTTTTTTGCTGAATTTTAGCTGAAAAATAAATTTCCGTGTACGTGCACGAAAATTCAAATATTTTAGTTACCTTTGTGTTTCAATACTTTAATTTAGTTGCAAATTCATCAAATTTCAGGGCATTATCGAAACACCAAAGCAAATACGAATCAAGGACATTGCTGAAAAGGCAAATGTTTCCATAGGCACCGTTGACCGTGTGCTGCACAACCGGGGAGAAGTGGCTGAGTCAACAAAAAAGAAGATTTTAAAAATTTTAAAAGAGTTAGACTATCATCCCAATTTTCTGGCCAGCGCACTGGCGTCAAAAAAATCGGCGCTGTTCGCCACGCTCCTCCCCGAGCCGCCGTCACCGGAAGGCTATTGGACACGTCCTGCCGTGGGAATCAGAAAGCGGGTTTCCGAGCTCCGGCAATACGGCATTCGGGTGCAGCCTTTCACATTCAGTCAGACTGAACCGGAAAGCTTTGAAGAAAATGCACAGAAAATTTTAGAATTAAATCCCGACGGAGTGGTGCTTGCCCCTTTTTTCAAGAAAGAGTCACTTGCGTTTATCAGTAAACTCAAAAAAATAAACGTGCCGTTTGTATTTATCGATTCAGAAATTAAAAATGCAGGCCAGTTAGGCTATATCGGACAGAACTCTTACCAGAGTGGATTGGTTTCCGGAAAACTTCTCGACATGCTCATGCCTGTCGGGAACATTCTGGTCATCCATTTTGCCAAGGAGATGGACAACCAGAACCATCTGGTGCAGCGTGAAAAAGGATTTTACGACTGGTATTCAACAAATAACCAAAAAAGTCACCGCCTTTTTACTGTGGAAGTGCCCGACACTTCCGACGAAATGTGGATGGAAAGACTCGTTGAGAAAATCCATGAGAAAAACATCCGGGGAATTTTCGTAACCAATTCCAGGGTTTTTCATGTGGTGCATCTCATTGAAAAATATGGACTGAATGAACTGAAAGTGATCGGGCACGACCTGATTAAGGAGAATGTTGCCGGCCTGAAAAAGGATCTGGTTCATTTTCTGATTTGCCAGCGCCCCGAAGAGCAGGGCTACAGAGCCATCGACAAGGTTTTCAGGCATGTGGTGCAAAAAAGGGATCTGCCGGGAGACAATTATACATCCATTGATATAATTACTAAAGAAAACGTTGATTATTACAAAGAATTTAAATAAAAAAGTATGATGAAACCAATGTCATTTGAAGACTTAAAAGGAAAAGTTTGTGTGTTTACCGGCGGCGCCGGTGTTTTGGGCAGCGCTATGGTCCGCTCCATGGCTTCGGTGGGGATGAAGATCGCCATTGCCGATATCAATAAGGAAGTGGCCGATAAGGTAGCCCGTGAAATCGCTTCGGAGACCGGAGCGCAGGTCATTGGCGTGGAGACCAATGTGCTCGACCGGGATTCTCTTGAGAAAGCCAAAACCGAAATCAACGAAAAGTTGGGAGAAATCCAGATTCTGGTGAATGGCGCCGGAGGCAACAGTCCGCAGGCAACCACCCAGGTGGAGCAAATGCAGGAGAGCGATATTGAAAATCTGGAAAGCACCTTCTACGGATTGCAGATGGAAGGCTTCGACAAGGTTTTTGCCCTGAATTTCAAAGGAACTGTGCTGCCAACCATGATCTTCACGCAGGATATGCTCAAACACAAGAAAGGGGTGGTACTGAATATCTCCTCCATGAATTCGTACAAGCCACTGACAAAAATTCCGGCATATTCCGCTGCAAAAGCTTCAATCAATAATTTTACAGAATGGCTTTCGGTGCATCTGGCCAAAGTCGGAATCCGCGTGAACGCCATTGCTCCGGGATTTTTCATCACACATCAGAACCGTTTTCTGGTGATGGATGAAAAAACAGGAAATTACTCGGCCCGCGGCCAAAAGATTGTGGACAACACGCCTATGGGAAAATTTGGTGAGCCGGAAGATTTACAGGGAGCCACCTTGTTCCTGCTCTCGGATATCTCCGCATTCATCACCGGCATCGTCATTCCTGTTGACGGCGGATACAGCGCCTTTGGTGGGGTTTAAAAAGAATTGGTAGTCTTTTTTTGACTTAAAATGTTAATGCCCGCACATTACTTTTCATTATGAACTTTAAATTTTAATAGCTGATATGAAACGAAGAGATTTTATAACAACAACAGCAGGAGTGGCTGCCGGTGTATCTTTATTGTCAAATCCGGTAGGAGCAGCAGTGAGCCGGCAGAAGAAATTAAAAATTGCCATGATTGGCACCGGAGTCAGGGGAATCGGATTCTGGGGGAAACGGGTCGTGGATAATTATGGCGACATTGTTGAGTTTGTCGGATTATGCGACATTAACCCCGGCAGACTTGAATATGCAAAGACACACATGAAAATCAGCTGTCCGGTTTTCACTGATTTCAACAAAATGATGACAGAGGCCAAACCGGAAATGGTAATCGTCACAACAGTGGACTCAACCCACCACGAGTTCATCATTAAAGCGATGGAAATGGGCGCCGACGTGATTACTGAAAAACCAATGACCACCGATGAAGTCAAGTGTCAGGCAATTTTGGATGCTGAAAAAAGAACCGGGAAGAAATGTATTGTTGGGTTTAATTACCGTTACGCAACTCTCCCCAGTGCCATCAAAGAGCAATTGGTTAAAAAACCCATCGGCGAAATCACTTCAGTTGATTTTCACTGGTATTTGAATGTTTACCACGGAGCATCATACTTCAGGCGCTGGCACGGCGAAATGGCAAAAGGCGGCTCGCTGTGGGTTCACAAGGCCACCCACCATTTTGATTTGCTGAACTGGCTTATTGATTCTGACCCCGTGGAAGTTACCGCATATGGCGCACTGGAGCATTACGGGAAAAACAATAAATTCAGAGGAGTCAATTGCAGAAATTGTGCTTACACTGATAAATGCGACTATTTCTGGGACATTACAAAAAGCAGGCACGATATGAATTTATATGTTGAAAATGAAAAATACGACGGATATATCCGCGACAATTGCCTGTGGCGTGAAGAAGTTGACATTTACGATAAAATGTCAGCCCAGATCAAATATGCCAACAATGTCATCGTGAATTATTCGCTCACAACCTATTCACCATATGAAGGCTGGCGTCTCGCATTCAATGGTAAGGACGGGCGTCTCGAATCCTGGGAAGATATACCATGGCGCAGGCAGGAAAAAATCAATCAGGCACAGCTTCATGCTGCTGAAATGAACCAAAGCGGTGGAGACGCAACCCGGTATGATGAGATTTTTCTGATGAAAAACTTCGAGCGCGACTATGAAATCATAAAAATTGAAGCTGCACGTGGCGGGCATGGTGGCGGAGACTCCCGTTTGCAGGACAAAATTTTCCGTGACCCGAATATGGCTGACCCATACAAACATTCAGCAGGAACGCGCGATGGCGCCATGTCATGCCTGATTGGAATTGCAGCCCGGAAATCCATTGAAGGGAAGCGTCCGGTCAAAATTGAAGAGCTGACCGATATTGAACCACACCCAACAAGAGGAG
>CAZVAD010000022.1:0-26609 GCA_964624645.1 uncultured Mariniphaga sp. | reverse complement strand
GCCAGCAAGGGAGTTATTCATCGGACGACTTTAGTTGTCAACAGGAATTATTACGGATAATAATTTAAACTCTTAGCCTCAATGATGTATTCATAAAAATCAGAAGCAGTAAGGATATCTGTTTAATAGTTTGCTGAGGGCTTTAAAATCTTCAGGAACATCTTGTGTTTTTGAAAATAATTAAAAATGGGCAACTTTATTAAGTTATTCAGCGTTTATAGATAAATCCGGTTTGGATTTTACAAAAGACCGATTAGATTTTGTTTTTTTAAATGTATATTATGAAAAAGATTATTGTTTCATCACTGTTCATGCTTTTTTCAGTATTGTTGATTGCCCAGCCTACTCTGGATCTGGGAGTTAAAGCCGGTGTAAATAACTCCAAAGTTACATTCAGCAAGAGCCAATACAGCTCGGAATCCATCACAAAGGCACACTTTGGCGCCTATGGTCGCCTGGGTTTTGGCCGGGTTTACCTTCAGCCGGAAGTTTATTTCAGTGCAAAGGGAGGCGATGTTTTTGAAAAGGAAGATGAAATCCGTGACAGGTTTGAAAAGTTTGACTATAAGAATGTTGACATTCCCCTGCTTTTGGGAATCAAGATTTTTGACGGAGAGTCGTCCAATATTCATGTCATCGGGGGGCCGGTATTCAGCCTGATGACAGATAAAACGATCAAAGACCAGCAGGTTTTTTCCAAAGACAATCTGAAAGATAACTACTTCGGATTTCAGTATGGAATTGGAGTTGATATCTGGCGTCTTTTTTTAGATGCCCGTATGGAGCACGGAGTGAATGATCTTTATGAAGCGCCGGGCGGCGGAGGAATCAACGGGAAAAACAAAACGTTTATGCTGACGCTCGGATTCAGGATTTTTTAACCGGATATTTATTTTGATAAAAGAAATGCCTGCTATGCGGGCATTTTTTATTTTTAGCGTTACATTTGAGCAATTAACTTGAGGTGGTATTTATGTACAATACAATTTTCTGGATAATCATCGCCATTCTTGTGATTGATTTTTTGATTGAAAATTTTCTGGACTATCTGAACGTAAAAAAGATGGGCAGCCGGCTCCCTAAAGCGCTTGAAGGAATTTATGATCAGGAGGAGTATGCAAAACAGCAGGCTTATCAGCGTGAGAACCATCGGTTTGGAATTTTTTCCGGAACATTCAGTTTTCTGATCACACTGGCTATGTTTGTTCTCTTCGGATTTGCTTTTGTTGATTCTGTTGCCTGGAGCGTCACTTCACACGCCATCCTTGCAGCGCTTCTATTTTTCGGAATCATCATGTTTGCCTCTGACATTCTCGGAATTCCCTTTTCGCTTTACGATACTTTTGTGATTGAGGAGAAATTTGGTTTCAACAAAACCACACCCAAAATTTTTGTTGCCGACCTTTTGAAAGGCTGGTTGCTGGCAGCAATCATCGGGGGCGGATTGCTTGCCCTCATCATTTTCATCTATCAGAAAACGCAGAATTTATTCTGGGTTTACGCATGGATTGCTATTTCAGTTTTCAGCATTTTTATGGCGATGTTCTATTCCAGCCTCATTGTGCCGCTATTTAACAAACAAACTCCGTTGGAAGAGGGCGAATTGCGGGATGCTATCAGAAATTTTGCCGAAAAGGTGGGGTTCAGGCTTGATAATATTTTTGTGATTAACGGCTCAAAACGCTCCACAAAGGCGAATGCCTATTTTACCGGATTTGGCGCAAAAAAGCGGATCGTTTTGTATGATACCCTTATTGAGGAGATGAATACCGATGAAATTGTTGCCGTGCTGGCACATGAAATCGGACATTATAAAAAGAAACATGTTTTGCAGGGATTGCTCATTTCGTTGGTGCAGACGGGAATTTTACTGTTCATTTTTTCATTGCTGATCAACAGCAGTTCCCTCAGCCGTGCGCTGGGGGTTGAAACGCCGAATTTTCATATCGGAATGGTTGCCTTTGGAATATTGTACGCGCCGGTTTCGTTTGTTCTTGGAATTTTTATGAACATGCTCTCCCGGAAAAATGAGTATCAGGCCGATGCATTTGCGGCAAAACACTACAAGCCCGGAGCGCTGGCTTCGGCGCTGAAAAAACTTTCGCAAAAAAACCTGAGTAACCTGACGCCGCATCCGTTGTATGTGTTTTTCAACTACTCCCACCCGCCGCTGCTTGAGCGGCTGACTCATCTGAAAAACTTTGAACAGCAGGATTGAATACCAACCCAAATGATCCAGGATTTATAATAGGATTTGGAATGAAAGCAGAAATTATAACCATTGGCGATGAGCTGTTGATCGGGCAGATTGTTGACACCAATTCGGCATGGATTGCCGAACATTTTAACCGGGCAGGAATTGAAATTTGCCAGATAACCTCCATTCGCGACAATACGGAACATATTGTGGATGCGCTTCGTCAGGCTGCCGGGAAGCGCGATCTGGTCATTTTGACCGGTGGACTTGGCCCGACGAAAGATGATATAACCAAACCGGCGCTCTGCAAATATTTTGATACCCGGTTGATTTTCAACGAAGGGGTTTTTGAGCAAATTCGTGAGCGTTTCAAACACCGGAATATCAGTATGAATTCCCTGAACCGCGACCAGGCATTGGTTCCCGAATCCTGTGTGGTATTGCCCAATAGAGTGGGGACGGCGCCGGGAATGTGGTTTGAAAAAGAGGATACCATTTTTGTGTCTGTGCCGGGTGTTCCGTTTGAAATGCAGTATCTTGTGGAAAATGAGGTTCTTCCCCGGCTTCGGAATAACGGAAAAATCAGGGCAATTTTCCATAAAACGGTGCTGACACAGGGACTGCCCGAATCCATGCTGGCAGAGCGCATTGAAAGCTGGGAAAGTGCCCTGCCCGAAAATATCCGGCTGGCTTATCTTCCCAATCCGATGTCGGTGCGGTTGCGGTTGTCTGCCATTGGCAATGATATTCAGGTATTGAAAACACAGGTTGAACAGGAAATTGAGCAGTTAAAGCGGATTATTCCCGAAAATATTTTCGGATACGATGACGACACGCTTGCCGGTGCAGTTGGCCGGTTATTGCTGGAAAAGAAACAGACGCTTGCCGTTGCGGAGAGTTGTACGGGCGGCTATATCTCCCATTTGATTACCTCCGTGCCGGGAAGTTCCGGCTGGTATAATGGCGGCATTGTGGCTTATTCCAATGCAATCAAGCAGAATCTGCTGGGTGTTCCGGTGGAATCCATTCAGAAGTATGGCGCAGTGAGTGAGCAGGTTGTGCGCCACATGGCCGAAGGCGCCCGGAAAAAACTGAACGCCGGATTTGCCGTGGCAACATCCGGAATTGCCGGTCCGGCAGGCGGAACTGAAGAAAAACCGGTTGGCACCGTTTGGATCGCGGTGGCCACCCCTGAAAAAACCGTTGCCGAAAAATTTGTATTTGGCGATAACCGTGAGCGGAATATTGTCCGTTCATCCCAGACCGCACTCCAGCTTTTAAGAAAACAGCTGATTTCAGAATAAAAATTTGAGCATCTTTTCACAAGTTTACCTGCTATAAGAGGAAGAAAAAAATGAAAATTCATTTTTATTTCCGTATTTTTGAAGAAAACCGTTCACAGATTGAAGTTGTCAAAAGTTTAATAAAATGAAAAAAATACTCATCGTTTTTGGAATTGTTGTGGCATTGCTGATAGGCGCAATGGCAGCCGTACCGCTATTTTTCAAGCAGACTTTGCTTGAAAAGACAAAAACTGCCATCAACAGGCATTTAGATGCCGAAGTGGAATTTGCCGACCTGAAATTGTCGTTATTCCGGAGTTTTCCCAAAGTTTCGCTCGATCTTGTTGATGTTCAGGTTATCGGAAAAGGAGAGTTTCAGCACGATACTTTGTTTGCAGCGCCGTCAATTCGTACAAAAACTGCATTGAAACAGTTGTTTAACAAAGGAAATATAGGCATTGAAGAGATTCTTCTGAAACGCCCCGTGCTGAAATTGGTTGTTGGCGCTTCTGGCAATGTGAACTGGGACCTTGTTCCTGAATCCGGCGAGACGACGAAAAGCCCGGCTGCTGCAGTTGATGAAGCAGAGGATGGCCTGGTGTTTCAGTTGGATAAGATTGATATTTCCAGGGCTGATTTTATTTATGAAGACCGGGAGGCAGACCTGCTTTTCCGGCTTGATGACATTAACATCGGCGTTTCGGGAGAAATGTACGGAACTGCAGCCCAGTTACTTGCCGAAGGAACTGCAGCCCAGTTGTTTTTGAGCTATGCTGGAGTGAATTACATTACCAATACTTCGGTGGAAACCCGCACAAAACTGCATGTGGATTATGATGTCATGGATGTGGAAATCCAGGAGAATGAGCTGCTGATAAACCGTTTGCCGTTAGAAGTTTTGGGATTGATACAGGTTCCCGGCGACACCATGTTTTTTGATTTGCACCTGAAAACCAAAGAATCCGGTTTTGATAATTTTCTGGCGCTCATTCCGCCGGATTATGAGGAATACCTGAAAGAAATCCAGACCAATGGCTCAGCTACAATTTCCGGAACCATAAAAGGAAGCTATTTTGATGAAGAATATCCCGCTGTTGATCTGAAAGTGGATGTGAACAACGGAATTCTGCGTTATGCCGATCTTCCGGAAGAGATTAAAAACATTTCGGCAGATATGGCGATTACCAAGCCGCAGGGAGTACTTGACCTGACCGAAGTCAATATCCGGAAAGCCCACGCCGAAGTGAAAAATAGCCCGGTGGACTTCAGACTTGCCTTGAGGAATTTAATGACTGACCTCCATTTTGACGGCGCCCTGACGGGGAAAGTGAATTTTAATGAGTTGAAAGATGCCTTGCCTCTGGATAGTGTGAATATTTCGGGAATCATTGATGCAGACCTGAAAGTGAGAGGCAATTATTCAGCCATTGAAAAGGAACAATATGACAAAATTCAGTCGGATGGAACGGTTAACCTGACCAACTTTTTATACGACAGTCCGGCATTGACCCAGCAGGTGATAATTCCCGAAGGAAAGCTGGCGTTCAGTCCGCAGGCGGTGAATCTGAGCGGATTGAACATCAACATCGGGCAGAGTGATTTCCGTTTGTCCGGGAATGTTACCAACTATCTGAACTACCTTTTCAAGGAAGGCACTTTGGCCGGAAACCTGCAACTTCTTTCATCTCAGGTGAATATGAATGAACTTCTTCGTTTGCAGGTGGCGAAAGAAGAACAGGAAAAAGCAGCAGATGCCGGGAAGAAAGATGAGGAAGAAAAAGAAGAGGTACTGGTATTTGATGTGCCTTCAAATGTCGATTTCACTTTTCAATCCGACATCCAGCGTGTGATTTTTGAGCGGATGCCAATCACGGATGTAAAAGGGCTGATCACTGCCCGGAAGGGGAAACTGGTGCTGGATGGCCTGAATATGCGAATGCTGGATGGCGGACTGAAGCTAAGCGGATCCTATGAAAATACTCCTGAAAATCAGCCGCTCTTCGATTTTGCCTTCGATCTGGCAGATATTGACATCCCCAAAGCCTATCAGACTTTGCTGAGTGTTCAGCGGATGATACCCATTGCCCGGAACAGTCAGGGAAAATTCAATAGCAGCCTGAAAGTGAACGGACAACTAAGTCCCGGGTTTGATATTCTGGCATCTTCGGTTGACGGCAGCGGGTTGTTGAATACGGAAAACCTGCAGATTATTGAATCGCCGCTGTTTGGCCAGTTGAAAGGGCTGCTGAAGTCTGAGAAGCTAAACAACGTGAAAATTGATGATTTCCGCGCTTTTGTTGAAGTGGAAAAAGGCAAAATACAGCTCAAGCCGTTCACCACGAAAGTGGCCGGACAGGAAACCACCATTGCCGGCAATCTGAATCTGGAAAATCTTATTGACATGCGTCTTGATTTCAACGTTCAGCGCGATGCTTTTGGCAGTGATATTCAAAAGATTTTGGGCGTTTTGCCCGGTCAGGAACGCATTCAGCTTATTCCGGCTTCAGTGCTTCTTAAAGGGCCGGTTGGCAAGCCGGAAGTACAGATTGACCTGGAAGAGGCCCGGAAAATGATCACCAATGAAGTGAAAAAATCTGCTCAGGAAAATCTTCAGGAGAATCTCAATAAAATTGGGGAAGGACTGAAGAAGCTGATAAAATAATTTCTCTTTTTTCCCGGTTTTCTTTGGAAGTATAAAATATATATCTATTTTCGTGTCCGTACACGGAAAATCAAAAACATATAATTGAAAACTTTAAATACAAAAAAATGATACTTGGAAAATACAGTTTTGGGGTGGGAGATCGCTTTAGCCATCAGGGGGAAGCCCAGTTGCGGGCATTGATGAAAGCCAACCGGAAAGGGATTGAAGTTTTTCCGGTGTGGAATAAATCAAACCGGGAGCACAATACCATTCATTCGGAGCCGGCGGATACCCGCCGGGAAGCGGATGCTGCCGTTAAGAACCTGAAGTGGGATAAACCCTATTTTGTGGATGCCGACCACATTAACCTGACCAACGTGGATCGGTTTATTGAGCATTCAGACTTTTTTACGCTTGATGTGGCCATGTATATCGGCAACAGTTCGCCCGAAAGCGATGTTGCCGCATTTAAAAAGTCGTGCAAATCGCTGGGCGCCGAAGTGAGTATTCCCGGAATTTCGGAACCCATCTCCATATCAGACAGTCTGTTGGATGAAGTTGCCGGAAAATATCTGGCAGCGATTAAGGAGGCGGGAAAAATTTATCGTTATATCGAGTCCAAAAAAGGACGTGGGAATTTCGTTACCGAAGTCTCCATGGATGAGGTGGAAGCTCCGCAAACGCCTGTGGATATGTTCTTTATTCTGAAAATGATTGCTGATGAGCAGATTCCTGCACAGACCATTGCCCCGAAATTTACCGGAAGGTTCAATAAGGGCGTGGATTATGCCGGGGATGTGAATCAGTTTGCAAAAGAGTTTGAGCAGGATGTGCTGGTCATTGATTATGCTGTCAAAGCGTTTGGTCTTCCCGAAAACCTGAAGCTGAGCGTGCATTCCGGCTCTGACAAATTCAGCATTTATCCTTTTATGGCGAAAATCATTGAAAAGTATGACAAGGGACTTCATGTAAAGACTGCCGGAACAACATGGCTTGAAGAGGTGATCGGACTGGCTGTTTCCGGAGACGAAGGTCTGGCTGTGGCCAGGGATATTTATGCCCAGTCGCTGGCACGCAAGGAGGAGATGTGTGCACCGTATGCCGATGTGATTGACATTGACGAGTCGCAGTTGCCTTCTCCGGAAACGGTATCGGGCTGGAGCGGCGAAAAATATGCCAATACCCTGCGCCATATTCCGGATCATCCCGATTACAATTCCAATTTCAGGCAACTCATTCATGTGGGCTATAAAGTAGCGGCTGAAATGGGGGAGCGTTACACGGATTTGTTGAAAAAAAATGCAGAAATAATCGGGCAGTGTGTGGAAGAAAATATTTATGAACGTCATTTGAAAAGATTGTTTGATCTTTAAAAAAAGAGGCCATGAAAAAATTTATGGATGAAAATTTTCTGTTGCAAACAGAAACGGCACAGAAGCTCTACCATGAACATGCAGCAAAAATGCCCATTTTCGATTACCATTGCCATGTTCCGCCCGAAGAAATTGCAGAGGACAAACGGTTTGAAAATATTACCCAAATCTGGCTTTATGGCGATCATTATAAATGGCGGGCCATGCGTGCCAACGGGATAAATGAGCGCTATTGCACCGGCGATGCCACCGATTGGGAGAAATTTGAAAAATGGGCGGAGACTGTGCCCAATACACTCCGAAACCCGCTGTACCACTGGACTCATCTGGAATTAAAACAGTTTTTCGGGATTGATAAAATACTGAATGCATCCACGGCAAAGGAGATTTGGGACGAATGCAATGCCAAATTGCAGACACCTGAATATTCCGTCAGGAACATTATCCGGAAAGCGAATGTGCATACCATTTGCACCACCGACGATCCGGTGGATTCGCTGGAATATCACCGGCAAATCAAAACCGATGGTTTTGAAGTTGCGGTTTTGCCGGCGTGGAGGCCGGACAGGGCAATGGCCGTGGAAAATACGGATGCTTTCAATCGGTATGCCGATAAACTTGCAGAGGTTTCCGGTGTTTCCACCGGCGACTTAAAAGGTTTCATGGATGCTCTTGAAAACCGGCATGCGTTTTTTCATAATAATGGCTGCCGTTTATCCGATCATGGTCTGGAGACTGTTGTCTCAGAGGATTATACCGAAAATGAAATCGAAACGATTTTCAAAAAAATAAGAGATGGCAACTATTTGGATAAAACGGAAATTGCAAAGTTCAAATCGTTTATGCTGTTCAGTTTTGGCATCATGGATCATTCCCGTGGCTGGACACAGCAATTTCATATCGGCGCTTTGCGCAATAACAACACCCGTCTTTTCAATGCATTAGGCCCCGATACCGGCCTGGATTCTATTGGAGATTTTGAGATTGCCCGTCCGCTTTCCCGGTTTCTGGATAAGCTGGATATAGAAAATAAACTTGCAAAAACGATTCTTTACAACTTGAACCCCCGCGATAATGAGTTGATTGCAACCATGATCGGGAATTTTCAGGATGGTTCGGTGCCCGGTAAAATGCAGTTTGGCTCCGGCTGGTGGTTTCTCGACCAGAAAGACGGAATGGAAAAACAGATCAATGCGTTGTCGAATATGGGCTTGTTGAGCCGCTTTGTGGGTATGCTCACCGACTCCAGAAGCTTTTTGTCCTATTCACGCCACGAATATTTCCGCCGGACACTTTGCAACCTGATTGGAACCGACGTGGAAAACGGAGAAATTCCCAACGACATGGAGTTGCTCGGACAAATGGTTGAAAACATCTGCTTCAACAATGCAAAAGAATATTTTAACTTTTGACGGATTGAAATTTTAATTTGCAGATTGGTCTTTACCCGAACTAAAAGCAATTTTTTTTAGAAGTATAAAGTCAACTAATTTTAATAGCATGAGTTATAAAAAAACAATTCCGATAGTTGCATTCATTTCACTTTTCCTGAATTTTTCATGTAATGGTCCCCTTGATTCCACCCGGCTGAAACTGGCGCACGGTCTTCCGGTGGATCATCCGGTGCATGAAGCGATGGTTTTTATGGCTGAACGTTGCCATGAACTTTCAGATGGGAAACTGACCATTGACGTCTATCCGGCGGAGCAGTTAGGTTCTGAAAAACAATGTGTTGAGCTTTTGCAGATCGGAAGCCTTGCCATAACAAAAGTATCGGCGGCGGTGATGGAGGGCTTTGCCGAAGATTATAAGGTTTTTGGCCTGCCTTATATTTTTCGCTCAAAAGAGCATGCCTTTCAGGTAATGGATGGCGAAATTGGGCGCGATTTGCTTTTGAGCACCGAAAGTAAATGGATTCGCGGCTTATGTTATTATGATGCGGGTTCCCGCAGTTTCTACACCAAATCCAAACCGATTAATCATCCGGACGATCTTGCCGGCATGAAAATGAGGGTGCAACCAAGCATCACGGCTGTTGAAATGGTTCGTGCGTTGGGTGGCTCTGCTACACCGATTTCATGGGGTGAATTATATACTGCTCTTCAGAGCGGCGTGGTTGATGGGGCGGAGAATAACCCGCCAAGCCTTTATACTTCACGCCATTACGAAGTTTGCAAATACTATTCTCTGGATGAACATACCACTGTTCCCGATGTGCTGATTATGAGTAAAGTTATATGGGATAAACTGTCAGAACAGGAAAAAGCTTGGCTTCAGCAGGCTGCTGATGAATCTGCGGTTCTGGAACGTAAATTATGGGAGGAGTCTGAGGCCAAATCGATGGAGGTTGTTCAGAAAGCTGGCGTGAAAATAAACTATCCCGACAAGCAGCCATTTATCGATAAGGTGAAACCTTTGATTGAAAGTTACAGCAGCAATAAAATCATCTATTCCTACATCAAACGCATTCAGGAAGTTGAATAAAAAAGAAAATTATGACAATGCGACAAATCATTGATAAAATCTTAGAGTGGGCGCTCATTGCGCTGATGAGTGTTCTCGTGATTGATGTCCTGTGGCAGGTAATCAGCCGGTATGTGATGAATTCACCAAGCAGTTTTACCGACGAGCTTGCCGGTTTTCTGCTGATTTGGGTAGGTTTGCTCGGCGCAGCCTACGTGGCCGGGAAACGCGAACATCTGGCCATTGATTTGCTTCTTCAGAAAAGCTCTCCGGAAAGAAAACACAAACTGGAACTGCTAATCAGTGCAATCATCGTCCTGTTTGCTGTTACTGTCCTGCTGATTGGTGGAACCTGGCTGGTTTATACCCGGTTTCACCTGTCGGTCAAATCGGCAGCGTTGGGGATGCCATTGGGCATCGTGTATCTGGTTCTCCCGATAAGCGGAATCCTGATCAGCTACTTTGATATTGACAATATAATCACAATGGTTAGAAACAACCGGAAAAACTAATAATTATGGAATTTTTAGAGGTATTCATTCTTATATTCAGCTTCATTGTTCTTCTTGTTATTGGTGTGCCCATTGCATTCAGTATCGGGATTTCCGGAATTTTAACCATGCTGGTGAGCATTGATGTCATTCCTGCGCTCACTACCTTTTCCCAGCGGATGGCCACCGGACTGGACAGTTTTGCATTGCTGGCCATACCCTTTTTCATTCTTGCTGGAAATATTATGAACAGCGGAGGAATTGCCATACGGCTTATTGATTTTGCACGGGTTTTGGTTGGAGGAATTCCCGGTGGTGTCGCGATGGTGAATGTGCTTGCCAATATGCTTTTTGGTGCAATTTCCGGTTCAGCAGCGGCGTCAGCTTCCGCAATCGGCAGTATCATGCAGCCTGAAATGAAAAAAGAGGGCTACCCGGAAAACTTCAGTGCGGCGGTGAATATTACTTCTGCCACTACCGGGCTTTCCATTCCGCCAAGCAATATTCTGATTGTATATTCCCTCGCCAGTGGCGGTGTCTCCATCACGGCGTTGTTTCTTGCAGGCTACCTGCCGGGGATTCTCACCGGAATAGGCATTATGATTACAGCGATTACGATGCTGGTTTATCGCGATAAAGGCATTGGCGCCGCATTAAGAACCCTGGGAGTCGTTTCTGTGATTATTATTGGACTACTCCTTGTTTATCAGGGGGTCTCTTTTTCAAAAGCAAATTTTTCACCTTTTGCCAATCGCTTGTTGCTCTATCTCTTTCTTGCGGCTTTTGCTGTTTTTGGGGTGATTAAAACTATCAGAAACAAGGAAAAAGCATTGGATGGAACAAGAAAATTCCTGGACGCCATTCCAAGCTTGCTCATGCTGGTGATTGTTATTGGGGGAATTGTGGCCGGTTTTTTCACAGCCACCGAAGCTTCGGCAATTGCTGTGTTGTATTCGCTGATTCTTGCATTCATCTACCGTGAAATGACTTTCAGGCATTTGCCTGACATTATTTTACGCTCGGTGAAAACCACAGGAATTGTGATGCTGCTGGTCGCCACTTGTCTGGGGCTATCCTGGATCATGGCTTATCAGAATATTCCGCAGAATGTGAGCGAAGGCCTGCTGGCGCTTACCAGTAACCCGTTTATGATTCTACTCATCATTAATATGCTGCTCCTTTTTGTGGGTATTTTTATGGATATGACTCCGGCAGTTTTGATTTTCACGCCGATTTTCCTTCCTATTGTTTCTGCCATGGGCGTGGATCCGATTCACTTCGGAATCATCATGGTGCTGAACCTTAGCGTTGGACTTTGCACCCCGCCGGTAGGTTCGGTGCTGTTCATCGGCTGCAGTGTGGCTGGCCTCAGCATAGATAAAGTGATTCGCCCGATGATTCCGATGTTTGTTGCGATGGTGATTGTGCTGCTGCTGGTAACCTATTTTCCGCAAATCAGCCTGTGGCTGCCTTCAAAATTTGGTTTCTGATATAGATAAAACCTGATAATTTTGAAAAATAGACCGGATAAGGTTTACTATTGTCAACTGTATTGAATCAAGGAGGTTTGGAATAAATTGCCCTTTTTTATTTGTTTTCTCATTATTGTTAGCTTTGCCAAATGACTTCTGATTATGATAAGATAAAAGCTCTTTTGGCAATTTTCCTGACAACGCTGATTATCGGTTTGTCTTATGTATTTGTCAAAATGGGTCTGACTTTCAGTACTCCCATTGACCTGCTGGCAGACCGGCTGCTTGTTGCCTTTGTGGTAATTTATACCTTGCGGTTATCGGGAGTTGTCAAGATTCAAAATGTCACAAAAAAGCAAAAGCTGGAATTGTTGGCTATCTCTTTTTTGTATCCCACCGGATTCTTTGCATTGCAGATTTCAGGAATCAAAATTATTCCGGCTACCGAAGCGGCAATCATTTATGCACTTCTGCCGATTTTTACACTTATTGCTTCTGCTGCGCTGCTTAAGGAAAAAACAACCTTTCTGCAAAAAACCGGCGCTGTTCTTTCTGTTGCTGGTGTACTCTTTATCACTTTTCAGTCTTCGGTAACCATTTCTATGAATTATTGGGGTTACTTTCTGATTTTCAGTTCCCTGATATCCATTGTCATGTATTTTGTTGTCTTAAAAAGGACATTGCAAAACATCTCTACAATCACGGTAACGTTTTACATTCTATTGTATGGAATGTTGATTGTGAATGTTATAAACCTGTTCATCTGTATATCATCAGGAAACACGAGCGGCTTTTTGCAAAGATTTTCCATTTTTGATTACTGGTATGTATTGTTTTATCTGGGAGTACTGTCCACGTTCGTAACTTCATTTCTGACCAATTTCAGTTTAAAACACCTTCCTGCAAGCGTCGTTGGTGTTTTCAATAATTTCAGCCCGGTCATCGGATTGTTCGCAGGGGTTCTGATTTTGAAGGAAACCCTTTTCAGCCATTATATCTATGGCGGCGTTGTTGTTCTGGCAGGATTGTTTATGAGTTCTTTCAAAAAAGAACAGAAATAAAACTGATTTATCCGTTTATTTTGCCGGAAAAAATCACTCCCGAGCAACTGTCTTTTTTTGCCCCGGTAACTGAAGCATAGCAGTTGATTTCATTTCGGAAGCGCAACAGTCCCAGAAATGCAAAAATGATTGCTTCCTTGAAATTGATGATTTGTGCAGCAGGAAGTTCAATGCTGCATTTGGAATAAGCACTGATGCGTTCAATCAAAAAGGAGTTGAAAGCGCCGCCGCCGGTAACAAGCATCTTCCCGGAGTCAGGCGCTGAGTCAGCAATTTGTATGGCAGCATACTCGTAAATTGTCCGGAGTTTATCTTCTGTTGAAATGCCAAAACTTTCTGTCAGTGGCAGAAAGGTAGCTTCCACCCATTCGCGCCCTAAGGATTTTGGCGGTGTTTTTTGATGAAAATCGAGCTTGTTGAGCTTTTCAAGCAGTCCGGTATGGATTTTTCCTTTTCTGCCCGATTCCCCGTTGGCATCGAAAGCATGGCCCAGTTTTCCGGCATAGTGATTCAGTACGATGTTCACCGGGCAAATGTCAAAAGCGATGCGCCGGTTGTTTTGCTCAAAAGAGATATTGGCAAAACCACCTAAGTTCAGGCACGATGTATAAGTTGAAAAGAGCAGCCGGTCGCCCACCGGAACCAGCGGAGCGCCCTGTCCGCCCAATGCCACATCGGTTGTGCGGAAATCCGCAATGGTGGTTATGCCGGTTTCGGCAGCAATGGCTGCGCCGTTTCCAATCTGGCAGGTATAACCATTTTCCGGCTGGTGAAAAACCGTATGCCCGTGGGAGGCAATCAGTTCCGGTGAAAGAAAGTGTTTTTGAAGAAATTTTCTGACCTGCTGCCCGGTGTAATGGCCGTAATCACTGTGTAATTTCATCAGTTTTTCACCCGTCAGAAGATGTGCTGACCTGAGTTTTTCTTCCCAGCTTTCAGGATATTTCAAAGTTTCGGCTTCAACAACAGTGAAATTCCATCTGTCGCCGGAAAGAAAAAATTCAACTACAGCCAGATCAAGGCCATCAAGCGAAGTGCCCGACATAACACCGGTTACCATAATTTTATTTCCAGAATGATGTTTCATAGATATTTTCATTTCCTTTATAATCTGTTACTTTTAGAGTGAATTGGTGGCGTTTTTCCAATTCAAAACGTTCAGAGTCAAAATGGTGGGTTATCGTGCTTGTTTTTGCATCGTACTCAAAAAGCATCCATTTCCCGTCAAGAAATCCGTTGTAATCCTGAATGCCCGATAAATCGTCCGTAATTTTGAACCGGATGCGGGATGATTCCGTCAGGGCGGATTTTTCGTTTAAACTGAGCGGTACGATGCGGGGTGCAATGGTGTCCAGAGCCACAGCATAATTTTCGAAGGATCGGATGGCGGCAGTAACTGCACCTTTGCTGTACTTGCCTCCGGCGGAGCTGACCCTGCCGGTTAGGGTGTCAACCGTGACAAGCAGCGCCTTTTCCTGCAGTTTCTTTTCCAGTCCGTTTGTTTTTATTGAGAGCTGTGCGCTGTTGTGCAGCGGGATAGTGTTCCGGTGAATTATATGAATATCTGACAGGAATTTTTCGGAGGCGGATTTTTGTCTCCACAAAAATTCCACATCGTCGTAAAATGTATTTTCCGGGAAATCAATCGTAATGTTTTCTTTCCTGAAACGGTTTGATTTGTCGTATTTCAGCAGTTGGGTATATTCGTTTTTTAACCGCTCCGTTTTGTTTGATCTGCTTTTTACTTTGAATTCAAGAACGGACATATTTCCGTGTATATCACTCAGTTCAATTCTCACAAGGTGAATGTTTCCGTCGGTTACGCGAAGTTGCCCGCGCTCCCGGATATAATCATAAATGCGCAGCTGATTTCCGGGATCGTGCCAGGTTTTGTAGAACCAGCGTTTGGAGTGGATCAGCTCTTCATAATCAGTATGGCTGTTGATGTACCGGCTTTCATCGAAAGAGAAACGGTCAAGCCGGAAGGAGTAGTACAGTTCGCCGTCCCAGAACAGCCGCATGGAATAGATGCCGCAGCGGTTTTGTGAGCCGTCGTAAAAATCGTTTGCCTGAACGGCAAAGCCAATCATTCCGTAAACCGGAATGACCGGATTGTTTTTCAGCCTGTATTTTCCTTCCGCATATTCCGTCGGGAAAACGGTTTTTTGCGGCTGATAATTCACCTGTGCAAATTCATTCAGCGGCGCCACCATCAGCGAGTAAACCCGGGGCGGCGTTTTGTCCGTAACAGGAAAAGGGTAGAGCAGGGGATTTACCGGTTCTTCGGTTTTGGTGTCCCGGAGTTCAAAATGAAGATGAGGCCCGCCGGAACTGCCTGTGTTTCCGCTTTTTGCGATGAGTTCACCCTGTTCCACAGGGAATAAATCTTTTGGAACGGCCAAATCAACCCGAAAGGATTCGCGTGCATATTGTATCTCTTTGACATATCCGGCAATATCCTTCCGAAAACTTTCCAGATGTCCGTAAACCGATGTGGTTCCATTGGGATGCTCAATATACAGCGCATTTCCGTATCCTGAAGGAGAAACCACAATCCGGGATACATGTCCGGGCGCCGTGGAATAAATCGGAATTCCCGTAATGCCCTGGGTTTTAATGTCAATTCCTGAGTGAAAATGGTTGTTTCGCAATTCGGCAAAATTGCCGCTCAGAAAAACCGGAATTTTCACAGGGCTGGCATATTCAGGGGTTTGGGCGGAAAGCGCCGTCGATAAAAGTAAAATGAAAACCAATCCCAAGTAGTTCATATTATCTGTGCTAAAAATTTCAAAAATATAAAAAAGCTTTTAATGGCGGCAGACGGCATGAAACAGAAATGCTTACATTATTTTGCAAACATTTTTTCAGTAAATGAAAAGTATTAACTTTGCGTACGAATTGAAATAAAAATGAAGGAAGAAGATCGTTTTCTTTTGAATGAGCTGAAAACCAATGTGCAAAACCTTTTTCAGGAATGCGAAAAACAGAAAGCAGAAAAGAAAATGCTCAGGGAGAGTATTTCTGTTTTGACGCAGGAGATCGCACGGTTAGAGCAGGAGAAAGCGGATTTAGACCGGAAGAATGAAAAAATAAGGATTGCCAACCGTATTCTTGCAAAAAAAGACAAGGACGGGGAAGCAGGAAAAAGAATAAATAGTTTAATACGGGAAATTGATAGATGTATTGCATTACTCGATAAGTAGTGTATTGTGAATAATAAGCAACAAAGAATTAATATCCGAATCGGTGGGAGGGCATACCCACTCACTGTTGATCGTGAAGATGAAGAGAGGCACAGAATTGCAGAAAAGAAAGTGAATGAAACGGTTGGAAACTACCGCGAACTGTTTGCTGACAAAGACTGGCAGGATATTCTGGCGATGGCGGCTTTTCAGATAGCGCTGGAACATACGGATTTGGCCAGGCGGGCAGACAAGTCTCTTTTCGTTGAGGGATTGAAAGATTTGAATGACGATATCCTGGATTTTTTGAAAGAGAACAAGGAAATTTAGAGATTTAGAATACATTTTTAACATATACCCGTATTAAATTGCTTTGGTAAAACAAGGTGATTTTTTACGGGTTTTTTTATAAATTTTAAAATATTTACAATGGATTGGATACAAATACTGATAGGATTAGCAGCCGGCTTTTTAGGCGGTGGAGTATTGGCTTACTATATCTGGGATAAGGCTTTGAAAGGAAGAAGCCGGAAAATGATCAGCGAAGCCAAAACGGAAGGGGAAGTCATAAAAAAAGATCAGATGCTTCAGGCGAAGGAAAAGTTTTTACAACTTAAAGTGGAGCATGAAAAATTTATTCAGGAAAAAAACAACAAAATCAACCAGCAGGAGAACAGGCTGAATCAGCGTGAAACCAGCATCAATCAGCGCCGTGATGAATTGCAGAAAAATATCCGCGATTTTGAGATGACCAAAAAGGAGACCGAAACCATCCGTGAAAACCTGAATGTTCAGTTGCAGCGGGTTGAGCAGAAAACTGAAGAGCTGGATAAAATGTTTCGCCAGAAAGTTGAGAAGCTGGAACAGCTTTCAGGGTTGTCAGCAGAAGAGGCAAAGGCGCAATTGGTGGAATCGCTGAAAGAAGAGGCAAAATCGGAAGCCATGGCCTACATCAATGAAATCATTGAGGAAGCGCGCCAGACGGCAAACAAGGAAGCAAAGAAAATCGTGGTGCGGTCCATTCAGCGCGTAGCCACTGAAACGGCGGTTGAAAATGCGGTAACCATTTTCCACATCGAAAGCGATGAGATCAAAGGCCGGATTATTGGCCGCGAGGGAAGAAATATCCGTGCGCTTGAAGCGGCAACCGGTGTTGAGATTATTGTGGATGATACGCCAGAAGCCATTGTGCTTTCGGCATTTGATCCGGTGCGCCGTGAAATTGCCCGGCTTGCCCTGCATCAGTTGGTTACAGACGGACGGATTCATCCCGCCCGCATTGAGGAAGTAGTTGAAAAAGTGAGAAAGCAAATTGAAGAAGAGGTGATTGAAACCGGAAAACGGACGGCAATCGACCTTGGAATTCACGGGTTGCATCCGGAGCTGATCCGGCTGATCGGAAAGATGAAATACCGTTCTTCCTACGGGCAGAACCTGTTGCAGCACTCCCGCGAAGTGGCCAATCTGAGCGCTATTATGGCAGCGGAACTTGGGCTTAGCCCGCAAAAGGCAAAACGTGCCGGACTGCTGCATGATATCGGCAAAGTGCCTGACGATGAACCGGAATTGCCCCATGCAGTTTTCGGAATGAAGCTTGCCGAAAAATTTAAGGAGAAACCGGATATTTGCAACGCCATCGGTGCACACCACGATGAGGTGGAGATGGAAACCCTGCTGGCGCCTATTGTGCAGGCGTGTGATGCCATTTCGGGAGCCCGTCCCGGCGCCCGCCGCGAAGTGGTGGAGTCGTACATCAAACGGCTGAAAGACCTGGAGGACCTGGCGCTTTCCTATCCCGGTGTTACGAAAACCTATGCCATTCAGGCAGGCCGTGAACTGCGCGTGATTGTCGGTTCGGACAGAATCAGTGATCAGGAAGCCGAGCAGCTTTCCTATGATATTTCAAAGCGCATCCAGGATGAAATGACCTATCCGGGGCAGATTAAAATCACCGTAATCCGGGAAACCCGCGTGGTGAGCTATGCGAAGTAATGATTCTGGTGCACTAAAATACAGGGCTTGAAAAAATATTTTAAAGCACGTGTTGTCTTTTGAAAACAAACACGTATTTTTGTTAAAAAAGGCATTATGAGCACTAAATTGACATTAACAATAGATAAAGAGGTTATTGAAATTGCCAAAAGATACGCTAAAGAAAAAGGGCAAAGTGTCTCAGAATTGGTTGAAAACTACTTCAAACTAATAGCTATTGATAAAAGGAAAATTAAGAAAAAGGAACTTTCTCCTAAAGTCAGACGGCTGAGGGGAATAATCAAAACTGACGAACCTGTTGATTATAAAGAAATTTTAACAGAAGAACGAACAAAAAAATATGGCGTTTAAACTGTTTATAGATTCAGATGTAGTTATTGACTTTTTTACTGACAGAGAACCTCATGCCAATCCGGCAAGCGAACTTTTTGAGCTTAACGAGTCAGGTAATGTTACATTGTTTTTATCAGCATTAAGTATTAGTAATATTTACTATGTTGTCAGAAAATTTTTAGGCCATAAAAAAGCACTTGAAGTCGTTGAAAGCCTCATGGAAATGGTTGATATTGTTGGTGTTACAAAAATAGAAATTCTACAAGCCCTAAAAAATGATTTTAAAGATTTTGAGGATTCTATTCAATATTCATCAGCATTGACTATTGACGATGTAGATGCCATTGTTACGCGAAATATTAAAGACTACAGAAAATCAAAAATTGCAGTTTTGACTCCGCTGGATTTTTTAAAAATGAGAGAAAAATCAGACAGAGTTTAAGTTACACTCCTTTTTTGATAAGCAGGTAGTCGTTTGGCATATTGGTATTTTCAACTTTCCTCAATAATAAATCCTGCCTCCCTGATTTTTTTATCCAAAATATCAAAAGGCAGAGGCTTGCCGTTTTTTGTGAGAACCAATGTGATGCGGGCGTCGGTCATCAGTTTGTGGTCGGGTATGCGGATAATCTGCTGCCTGAAAATCATGCGCAATCTTCCTTTTTTAGACATTCTCAGCCGTACCAGGAACTTGTCGCCGGGTTTGAGCGGAAATTTGTAATCCACTTCCACGCGAATGGCTACCGGGTCAATGCCTTCTTCGTTGTGCATTTTGGAAAAGTCGAGTCCGGCCTGGGCTGAAAACTGGTGGCGGCAGTGCTCGAAGTAATTCAGATACACCGAATTGTTCACAATTCCCTGGAGGTCGCATTCGTAGTCGCGGACTTCCATTTCCAATTCAAAATGATGGTCTTCAATAATCATTCTGCTATTTTATCATAAAATCAAACATTTTCTCATTTTTCAGAAATCCTTCCAGCCGGTCGCCGATTTTCACCGGGCCAACACCTTCAGGTGTTCCGGTGTAAATCAGGTCACCAATCCGCAGCGTCATAAACTTTGAGACATGCGAAATGATTTCGTCAAAGCCGAAGATCATCCGTTCCGGTGTTGCTTCCTGAGCGGTCTGCCCGTTGACGTCCAGCCTGAATCTGATTTTTGACGGTTCCCGGATATCGGCCACAGAGACAAATTTACTGCTGATGGCCGCCGAATAATCAAAAGCCTTCGCTTTTTCCCAGGGCAGTCCCTTTTTTATCAGCTCGCTTTGCACATCCCTCGCGGTAAAGTCTATGCCAAGCCCGATGGCATCGTAGTAGCGGTGGGCAAACTGCCGGTCAATGTTCTTTCCAAGACGGCAAATGCGCAGCACCAATTCCACTTCGTGGTGAAGATTATTTGTCCAGTCGGGAATATAAAACGGGTCATTGTTGCGCAGCAGTGCCGTGTCGGGTTTCAGGAAAAAGACAGGCTCACCGGGAATTTTGCTATCCATTTCCCGGATATGCGCAAGATAATTTTTTCCGATGCAAATTATTTTCATTGAATGCTGGTATTCAGATGCCTGTGAAATGCTTTCAAAGATAAACGGCGTTTATTTTTCCATCATGCGCAGCTTGATTTGAGTGAGAACCTTTTTGGTGTATAAAGGAAACTCACTGTTCATAATCCAGCCATAATATCCGGGTTGTTCCTCCAAAACTTTTTCCACCGGAACGCCTTTGTTTTTCCCGAAGTTGAAAACTTCCACGCCTTTGTCGTTATAGACTATCCGGCCAACATAATCCACATTGCGGTCGTAGGACGAAAACTCACTGAGTTTTTCCATGTCATTTACAATCGGCACAGATATTTTCCCGTGATTATCTTCATATTCCCGTTCCTGATAGGTGTCAAGCTGTGCTTTCAGCACTTCGTATGTTGCTTTGGTGTCAGCCATGGCATTGTGCGCGTCAGTCAGTGTTTTGTTGCAATAAAAAAGGTAGGCGGCGGCGAGTGTCCGTTTTTCCATTTTGTGAAAAATTGCCTGTACATCAATAAATTTGCGCTTTTTCAAATCAATGTCCACATCGGCACGCAAAAATTCTTCGGCCAGCAGCGGAATGTCAAAACGGTTTGAATTGAACCCTGCCAGGTCACAGCCTTCAATGAATTTTGCAAGGTTTTTAGCCACTTCCTTAAAAACAGGTTCATTTGCAACGTCATCATTTGTAATGCCGTGCACGCGGGTTGCTTCTGCTGAAATGGGCATTTCAGGATTTACCCGGAGCGTGATCTCCTCTTCGGAATTGTCGAGATGAATTTTAAGCAGGGCGATTTCCACAATCCGGTCTGTGGCAATGTCAATACCGGTTGTTTCAAGGTCGAGAAAAACGATTGGGTTTTTTAAATTTAACTGCATGATTTCGTGTTAAATATAGAAAATAGTCCAAAATGAATTCTGGCTATTTTATGTTCTATTATACAAAATGTTTTGTGAAATATAAATTTTGAATTGCTCTCAAAAATTATTTCCTTAAAATTACTGAAGAATAAATATCATAATATCAGCCTTTACAGGCTTTTATGTATTGTGCTTTTGCGATATTTTTAAGTTTTCTTTTTTACAGAAAAATATCAGGCATTGACCATCATGGGCATCAGAAGCATGAGCACATCTTCCGCTTCATCCTGAATGTCGGCAGGCAGCAGCAGGCCGGCACGGGACGGCTCGCTCAGCTCCATACGGATATTTGCCGAGGAGATGTTTGAAAGAATTTCCACAAGAAAAGTGGATTTGAAGCCGATTTCAATCTCGTCGCCTTCATAGTCGCAGTTCAGGCGCTCCACCGCTGAAATGGAAAAATCAATATCCTGTGCGGAAACCACTAACTGGTTGTCACTAATGTTCAGTTTGACAAGATTGCTTGCCTGACTGGAGAAAATTGAAACGCGCCTTAGCGTATTGTAAAATGCCAGCCTGTCAATAACCATCAGGAATGGGTTGTCTTTGGGAATCACCGAGTTATAACTTGGGAAATTCCCTTCAACCAACCGGCAGATCAAGGTGTAGTTGGTCAGGGTAAACATGGCATTTTTATTGTCAAAATCGAGCTTCACCTGATGATCTTCTTTTGGCAGCAGGTTGTTCAGCAGGCTTGCCGGCTTTTTGGGGAGAATGAAAGACGATTCAAATTCTGCCGTAGCATCGGTTCTGCGGTAGCGTACCAGTTTATGCGCATCGGAAGCCACAAAGCTTATGTTTTCGGGCGATAATTCCACAAAAATTCCGTTCATCACCGGACGAAGCTCATCATCTGCCGTTGCAAAAATGGTCTTTTCAATGCCTTTCTGTAAAACTTTTGGAGCAACAGTCACTGAAACCGACTTCTCCTCATCAACATTAGGCGTTTCCGGGTATTCCTCGCCACTTTGCCCGACAATGCTGTATTTTCCATTGTCTGAAAAAACTTCAATACCAAAGGTCTCTTCATTGATCTGAAAAGTCAATGGTTGTTCCGGAAATTCTTTCAGCGTGTCAATGAGCAGCCGCGCCGGTATGGCAACTACGCCCTGTCCCTCGGTGTTGTCCAGTTCAATCCGGGTGATTAATGTTGATTCAAGGTCAGAGGCCATGATTGTCAGGTTGGTATCTGTTAATTCAAACAGGAAATTGTCCAGAATCGGAATGGTGTTTTTGCTGCTGATAACCCTGCTGATGGCTGACAAATGGCTCAATAACTCAGTACTTGATACTACAAATTTCATGATAATTATTTTTTATTGTTTTCTTCATTCAAAGCAGAAACGATTCAACTCAAATCTGCTTCTGCTGCTTAATTCAGTTGTTTTTCATCTCATTTATAAATCAGGAAACGAATATACAAACTTTAATCTTTTTAAAGGTAACGAAAGATTTGATTTTTATAAGTTTTTATGAACGGGCAAACCGGCGCCGGCGTAGCAGGTTGTATAATATTCCCCAGATTCCTGTTAAAAGTAAGGGCGCCAATACATTCAGCCATTGCCAGAATGGTTTTTCCTCGCGCAGCTTCACTTTGTCCAGCAACCTGAGTTTTTGGGTCTGACTGCGCAAGTGGATGATTCCGGTTTCGTCATTCAGATAATAGACCGCGTTTAAAAGGAATTCCCTGTTGCCGAATGTTTGTCCCGAAACCCGGTCAAAACCCATTTCGGAGGTTCGCGGAGGATTGGTTGAGTAATCTGCCGGATTGGTGATTATTCCGCCGTCGGCAATCACCGCCATTTTTGTTGGGCGGCTTTCTTCGATTGTTTTGCCGGGAGAAATTCCAAGCGGCTCAAGCATCCGGTTTTTGAAATTTGATGTGAATTTCCCTTCCAGAAGAACTCCTGCCGGAATAAATGGCCGGTTGAAAAGTTCGCGCGCCGGGGGGTTGTCAATGTTCCGAAGGCTCACGGTTGACGGGGATTTTACCGCTCTTGCATAGGGGGATGTGGTCAGAATAATATCTTTTCTGACGCTTGGGTTGCCCGAGACCGTATCGATGGATGAGACAAATTCTGCAAACAGCCGGTTAAGGTTTCTGCTGAGCGGGTGGTCGTCCGCAGGAATCAGCAGCGGCGAATAGTACCAGGGGTGTAGCGTGAACTGCGGTGCAGCGCCGGGAGGAGCGGTGTTGACGCGGATACGGGCACATTCAACATCCTGCAACAGGTCATAATTGAGCCGTATGCCGTATTTGAAAAGCTGGTCGTTCAGGTTTAAATCGCGCGGAAACGCCAGGGTCTGATGTCCTTTTGACAAGCTGTCAGAACTCACCTGAACCGGACTGATGAGCCATAACACCTTGCCGCCCTGCATGATAAACTGGTCAATGTGGAATTTGTCCTTTTCCGGGAAAGGTTCAACCGGATCAGCAATGATGAGTATGTCAGCCGATGCAGGTGAAGCAGCTAGTGAGTCGGCAGAAATTCTTCTGACGAAAAAATTTTCCGAAAGCGCCGAAGTAAAATCATAAACCCTGTAACGGTCTGCTTCGCCGTGTCCTTCCAAAAAGGCAACTGTTGACTTTTTGGTGCGCATCAGTTTCTGAAAAGCGCTTACCAGTTCAAATTCCACATTTTCATACGAATGGTTGAAATTGGCTTCATGCGAAAAATCGGGGTTGTATTTCAGGAAATTTACGGCAGCTTCCCTGCCGTCGTAGCGCACAATTCCACCGGGAAAAATCAATCGCGTACTCACGCCCTGCTCGGTTTGTTGCCTGAAACTTGTGGGCTGAATGCCTTTGCCAATCAGTCTTTCAATGTACTCTTCCCGCCTGTCGGCATTTGCAATGGCATGGGGATCAATGATTTTAATCCGGATGTTTTGTGGGGAATAGACATTCAGCACTGCAATTTTTTCAAGCACTTCCTGTTGCAGTTTTCTCAATCCCGACTCCAGTTTTCCGGCTAAATACAATTCAATTTCCACCGGATTTTCAAGCTCAGATGCCATTTGAGCGCTGACCGGGGAAAGCGTGTATCTTTTATCGGACGTCAGGTCAATCCGGTAAAGAAAGTTCTCCGAAGCGATAAAAACAACCAGCGCCAACACAAGAACACCGGCGCTGTTCCATCTGAATTTTCTGTTTTTCCGATTCCTTTTGCGCAAAAAGCTTCGTGTGAAAAATAGAAACAGGAAGGTCATGCCAACAAAATAGACAACATCGCGCATGTCAATCACCCCGCGCGAAGCGGACAGGTAGTGACTGTCGATGCTGAGCCATTCCAAGATTCTTTCAAGAAAATAGAAGATTCCGGAGCTGGCAATAAAATCAAACCCCGTATAGAAAACAAAGGAGAGCGCCAGTGCCAGGATAAATGAAACAATCTGATTGTCAGTGATCGATGATGCAAAGATTCCGATTGCCACGTAAATCGCCGCCAGAAAGAAAAGTCCGAAAAAAGAGCCCCAGGTGGCTCCCGTGTCGATATTCCCGACCGGATTTCCAAGGAGATAGACAGAAAGAAACCAAAGCAGGGTGGGGAGTAGCGAGAAAGCAACCAGCGCCATTCCTGCCAAGAATTTGGCAGTGATAATCTGAAAATCGGACAGTGGGCGGGTGAGCAGGGTTTCAATGGTTCCCGAACGTTTTTCGTCGGCAAACAGGCGCATGGTAATCGCCGGAATCAGGAAAAGATAGAGCCACGGAGCTAAGGAAAAGAAACCTTCCAGTGTGGCGTATCCGTTATCGGGAATATTATACGGCCCCGGAAAAACCCAGAGAAACAGGCCCGTGACCAAAAGGAAAACCAGAATAGCCATATAGCCAATCAGAGAACCGAAAAATATTTTTATCTCTTTTTTAAATAAACTATACATGCGTTTTATATTTCCGTTTGCCTTTTTACCGAAGCGCCGACTTAATAATCAGCGGGATTTTAGCCGTTCAATCATCTGTTTTGCTGCACGCTCCGAACTGCCCGGCTTTCCAATCATCTCTCTTAAACGGCTGTAATCGCTCATTATTTTGTTTCGGTATTCCTGCTCGAAAAGCAACCGTTCAAGTTCACTTCTGACATTGTTCAGGGTCATATTCACCTGAATATACTCTTTGATCGCCTCCTTGTTCAGAATGAGATTTGGCAGCGACGCCCATTTTACTTTCAGAAAAAATGTTTTCATAATGAACTGGAAAATCCATCCGCCTGCAAAGCGGTACAATACCGCCTGCGGAACGCCGAGCAAAGCGGCTTCCAGTGTGGCGGTTCCCGAAGCCACCAGGGCGGTGTGCGCATTGTCTAACAGTTCATAAGTTTGGTTGTATAAAACCGGCGCCGGAAAATCACTCAGGATTTTTTCATAAACCTCCGCATCAACCGAAGCCACTCCGGCTACTACAAACTGAAATCCGGGAAAGTCGGCTGCCGCCTTTTTCATCACGGGCAGCGTTTGTTTGATTTCATGCTTTCTGCTGCCAGAAAGCAGCGCCACTATTGGCTTTTCATTCAGGTCATTCTTTTTCAGAAATTCCTCTTTGGACAGCGCATTTTTCCGGAACGAAGCCACAGAATCCATCAGCGGATTCCCTACATAATTTACAGGGAAATGATGTTTTTCATAAAATGCGGTTTCAAACGGCAAAATGGTAAACATCTCATCCACAGAAGTTTTTATTTTTTTTACACGATGCTCCTTCCATGCCCAGACTTTTGGCGAAATGTAGTAATAAACAGGGATGCCGATCTGTTTTGCGAATTTTGCCATGCGAAGGTTAAATCCCGGATAATCAATCAGAATGAGCACATCGGGCTTGAATTCCCGGATATCCCGCCGGCAGAATTTCATGTTCCGGCCAATGGTTCTTAGGTTCAGAAGCACGTTGATTATTCCCATGAATGCCATTTCGCGGTAGTGTTTCACCAGTTTCCCGCCCACAGCCTGCATGAGATCGCCGCCAAAGTATTGAAATTCAGCTTTCGGGTCGTGCTGTTTCAAGGCGCGCATAAGATTTGAACCATGCAAATCGCCCGACGCCTCCCCCGCAATGATATAATACTTCATGCTAAAAAATCCTTGAGATGAGAACGGCAAACGCATATAGAATTGTGGCGCCAAGTACGCCTCTTGCAGAACGGTCGTATTTTAACCGGATAAATCCCATGAAAACCAGCAGATTGGCAAACACACATAAGCTGCCGAGCTTTATCAGCGCCTGCAGATACCACAGATTTTTCACGTAGTTTTCAAAAGTCACCCCGCTTTCCCCAAACCAGTACACCGCAAAAAAAATAAGCACCGGAACAGAAAATCCGATGGCAAATCCGATTCCCGGCGAATCAAACGGGCTGCGTTTACGACGTTGCATCAAAATGTCCAGTTTTTGAGTTTTTCAAGGGTGGGGTAGCAGGTCATATCTGTGGAAACAGGAACGACCGCTGCGTAGTTGTTTTTAAGCGCTTCAATATCGGTGTCGGGCGAATCCTCTTCGAAATTTTTAAAATATCCCGAAAGCCAGTGGTACTCCCTGCCCTGGGGGTCTTTCCTTTTTTCAAACTCTTCCACCCATTTGCCCCGTGTCTGGCGGCAGAGTTTAATGCCTTTGGGTTTCCCTTTCGGAATGTTTACGTTGAGGCAGGTGAAAGGTGGAAGTCCGTTGTCAATAACACTTT
>CAZVAD010000021.1:0-26636 GCA_964624645.1 uncultured Mariniphaga sp. | reverse complement strand
TACATTCCTGAATATTATTGTAATTCACTGGTTGATATGTATTATATTGTCTGTTCTTTTAGTTGGATTTCTCCCTGCGGTCGAAATCCTTCTTAAGTTGTTGCATATCACTGGTACATCTATAAAATCAGGAGCATATATGGATATTCATTTTATACTAAATATTGTATATCTTTGCATAAAGTATAGTTCCCGGATGTCCCTGAAGAAATTCAAACTTCCGGGTTTTGCTTTTTTAGTAGTGCCATTCTATCAAAGGGTTACACTTGCCAGTCATATATTCTTTCAGAAAACGTTTGATAACATTCAACAAGCAATCTGAACGATTGAATCCCTTTGTTGCCTGAAAAATCAGATTGCCGATTCAAACTGTTTCAGAAAACGGATGTCATTTTCAAAAAAATGACGGATATCTTTAATGCCGTACAATAACATGGCAATGCGTTCGATTCCCATGCCAAAGGCAAAGCCGGTGTACTCCTCACTGTTGATGTTGCAGGCTTCCAGTACGTTGGGGTCAACCATTCCGCAGCCGAGAATTTCAAGCCAGCCGGTATGTTTGCAAACGTTGCATCCTTTTCCGCTGCATATTGTGCAGCTCACATCCATCTCGGCGCTGGGCTCCGTGAACGGGAAATAGCTGGGGCGCAGGCGGATGTCGGTTCCTTCTCCAAAAAGTTCTTTGGCAAAATAGAGCAGCGCCTGTTTCAGGTCGGCAAATGAAACATCCTTATCCACATACAAACCTTCCACCTGATGAAAAATGCAATGGGAACGCGTGGAAATGGCCTCGTTTCGGAAAACCCTTCCCGGAAAAATGGCACGGATTGGCGGCGGGGTCTGTTCCATCACCCGGATCTGAACGCTTGATGTGTGTGTACGAAGTAAAATATCGGGATTTTTTTCGATGAAAAAAGTGTCCTGCATGTCGCGGGCGGGATGTTCAGCCGGGAAATTCAACGCCGAAAAAACATGCCAGTCGTCTTCAATTTCGGGGCCTTCAGCAACTGTGAAACCAAGCCTCCCGAATATGCTGACGATTTCGTTTTTCACCAGCGAAAGCGGATGGCGGGTGCCTGATTTTAAAGGCTCGCCGGGGCGGGTCAGATCGCTTGCCGAAGTCTCCTGAGATTTTATCTCCAGGCGTTCGCGCAGTTCACTGATCCTCTGAAAAACAAAGCTCTTAAGTTCATTCAACGATTTCCCAACTTCCTTCTTCTGGTCGGGAGTAAGGTCTTTAAAATCGGCAAAAAGCTGGCTGATAATCCCTTTTTTGCTGATATATCTGATGCGTATTTCCTCGACTTCCTCTACTGAAGCAGCTTTTATTTTTTCAAACTCCTCGCTTAAAGCCTTAATCTTATCCAACATATTGACACGGATTTTTTTATGAAGTTGCAAAGATAATGATTCCGTTATAAAAAAGACGGCATCTCGTTCGAGATGCCGTCGGGAATTAAAACGCCAACGAAGCTTGATGGCTGAATTTATATTATAATTAAGTGAACAACTTCTTTTTTCTGATAAAAAACAAAGCGTAGTGCATGCAAATAATATGCCAAGATATGTATGTTTTAGCGTTTATTTCAGATTTATATTCAATGGGTTAATGCCGAATTATAGTTTATCTTTAACCTTTTAACTTTAAAAAAATGAAAATTAATCTTTCTTCAGTAAAAAATATTTTGTTTGATCTGGGTAAAGTGCTGCTTAACCTTGATTTTCAGGCTTCGGTGAGTGCTTTTGAAAAGTTGAATTTAAGCGCTGAAGCGCTGGATATCGGAATGGTTTTCGCTGACCCGGTATTTTTGAATTTTGAAACCGGGCAAACGACGGCGGAAGAGTTTAAGGACAGGGTGCGCGGGATTTTGAACAATCCTGCTGCCACCGGGCAGCAAATTGAAGAGGCATGGTATGCCATGGTGCTTGATATTCCGGAAAAACGGGTGCAAATGTTAAAATGGCTTGCAGAAAATTATGACCTCTTTTTGTTTAGTAACACCAATGTGATTCATACCCAAAGGTTTAAGAACGAATTTCGGGAGCAGTACGGTTTTGAATTTTCATCACTTTTTACCAGGGACTTTTACTCTCACGATATTCAGGAAAGAAAACCCGATTTGAGCGCATTTCGGAAAGTGACTGAGCTTTCAGGAATCAATCCTGAAGAAACACTATTTATTGACGATTTGAAACCAAACATTGACGGCGCACAAAAGGCCGGTTTCAAAACTTTTTGGCTTGAAGATGGAATGGAAATCGCTGATTTGTTGTGAAATTATTTTTCAATCCGCTTTACTTCCATTTTGATATCTTTCAGCGGACGGTCCCCTGAGCCGGTTTCCACCGCAGCAATTTTATCCACAACGTCCATCCCGTCAACCACTTCCCCGAAAACAGTATATTCTCCGTCAAGGTGCGGGGTGCCGCCAATGGTCGTGTATGTTTCCCTTTGTGCTTCCGTAAACCTGAAAGTGAGATTCCGGGCTTCGATTATACTGTCGGCGCGTTCCCTGATTTCAGCAACCTTCATGGCAAAACCTTCACGGTCATTTTTGTCCTTGAGTGCCTGTATTTCATCATTTTCTTTGGCCAGGAACTCCCTGACCAGCTCGTTTCTGATATGTTGATTTCTTGAAATTTCCATGGTGTCAAGTTCTCCCGGCCTGAAAACAGTCCCCTGAACAATATAAAACTGCGAAGGGCTTGAGCGCTTTTCAGGGTTTACGGAGTCGCCTCTCCGGGCTGCGGCAACAGCGCCCCGTTTGTGATAATATTCAGGAACGAATTCAGCAGGCAGTATTGTTGTTTCAGCTTGTGCAGCTTCCCCGTCCCCGCCCGATTTCAGGGCGGGGTCTCCCCCCTGAATCATAAAATGATTGATCACCCGGTGAAAGGGAATTCCGTTATAAAAACCTTCTGCAATGAGTTTTTCAAAGTTCTTTTTGTGTGCTGTTGTTTTGTCGTAAAGTTTGATTTTTATTTCGCCGAAATCGGTTTTTAGCAGCACATCCGCTTCTTCATTTCCCTGAGAAGCCGCATTTCCACAGGAGGCGGCGGCAAAAAGCAGAATGAAGGAAAGATAAATGGTCCAATTTTTCATGGTGCATTTTTTAGTGATAAAACGTGGTAAAGATAGCAAGAGGAAGAATATATCTGCGCATTATCTGAAAAACCTTTGCCTCATTCATTTGGGTGTGGTGTTAAATGTTTTTTGAAAAATGGTTGGACAGATTCAGAAGGGTTTGTAAATTGCCTGCCTGAAAAAAGAATTTTAAACCATGAAAAATCCGATAAATACTTTGTTAGCAGTTACGGTATTTCTTGTGTTCTCAGGTTGTAACAGCCTTGAAATGCAGGAGAAAAAGGCGAAGCAGGATACAACGCCAAAGATTGAAATCGGCTTGCCCGGAAATGCCTATATCACGGATACTCTTTCCGTTGTCAGGCGGGGCAGACAGAGAATGGCTGAAAGAGGCGTACCATCCCATGAGTATTCCCAAAGGATGATACCCGGCAGAAAAGTATCTGTTTTTTTCAAAGTGAATGCCAAAGGGAATATGCATGTTTATGTGAGGGCCAAATCAGAAAAACCCGTTCAGCTTATTGTCCGCAAAGGCAATATTATTCACAAAATAAAAGCTGACACAACGATTCGGAACATATTTGCAGGAACATACAAAATTGAAAGTGAAGGGTATCAGAGAATTGACGTTGAGCAAATAGATACAGACAGTCTGAACAGGGTTGATTTTTATGAGCTTATTGTAAATGGGAATGCAGTAAATGATGCGGAAATGAATTATGTGCATGATTTCAGCACACATTTCGGACGCCGTGGCCCGTCTGTTCATCTCAATTATTCGTTGCCGGAAGTTCCTACGGAGTATTTCTATAGTGAAGTGACAATTCCGTCCGGTAATGATGTTGTCGGTTCCTATTTTATGGCCAATGGTTTCGGGCAGGGTTATTTTGGTATTCAGGTAAATTCTGTTGACGAGCGGCGGATATTGTTTTCAGTGTGGAGCCCTTTTCAAACCGATAATCCCCGTGAAATTCCCAAAGAAGAACGGGTGACCTACCTGCGCAGGGGAGAAAATGTCAAAGGCTCGGAGTTTGGCGGCGAAGGCTCGGGAGGGCAGAGCTATATGGTATTTCCCTGGAAAGCTGAAACGACCTACGGATTTTTGACACAAATTCATCCTGACGGGAAAGGAAATTCAGTTTTCACCTCCTATTTTTATGATCCGGAGGGTGATAAGTGGATGCTTATGGCAAGTTTTCTCCGCCCAAAAACCAACACTTATTATACCCGCGCCCACTCATTTCTTGAAAATTTCAATCCGAATACCGGTTGGGTAACAAGAAAGGGACAGTATGGTAATCAGTGGGCTTACGGGACAGACAGAAAGTGGAGAGAGGTTACAAACGCCCGTTTTACCTACGACGCCACAGCCAGAGCCGGAATGCGGACTGATTATCGTGGCGGTTTGTCGGGTGAAGGGTTTTATTTGCAGAATTGCGGTTTTTTTGATGAAAACACAGCATTGAATGCTGAGTTTATCCGCCCTGAAAAAGGAGTCCCCCCGGTTATTGACTTCAACGCCCTTGAAAAGTTGCCGGATTTTAAAACCCCATAGCACATTTGACCGGCAGAAATACAATTTCAGCACATTGAACTGAACTTTTTTTATAGCTGCAGGAGCAGTTTTATCCCTGTTGAATACCCCCTGTTTATCTGACATATTTTTCATGGAAAATTAAGAGCGCCCCTTGAATACTATGCTATGGGACGGATAAAAATCATCATTTTTAGGTATTGTGATGGAGCTCATTTCGCAGTAATTTTGCATCTGCATTTTATAAACTATAAAAAGATGAAAAACATTAGTTACTTGATACTACTTGGCGTTTTATTCCTAACGGCTTGTGATAAAGATGATAAAGAACCCATTCTTCCGGGGGATGTGAAAAACATTCAATTTATAAATGTTGCTTCCTACACTGATTGGGTCTATTTTTCCTTCTCGAAAGGGGAGGTTGTTACTGTGGTTGATTATCAGGATGATCTGTCGTGGGACATTGCTTTCCACCGGAGCGATGTCCGCCTCAACGGAGGGGCATCCGGCAAAGGGAAAGGAGAAGCGGTCAATACCGGGAAAACAGACTGGAATGCGGTAACGGAAGCGCCCGCAAGCGGCTACCGGAAAGATGAGACAGGGATGGTAACCACTTCGTTTACCGGAAGCGGCGTAACCGAGGAAGAACAACCGTTTTCCCAGGTGCTCACAGGATGGCTTACGGTTGACACAAGCACCCCGCCCCCCGTATATACCATTCATAACTGGATATATGTGGTGAAGGCTGCTGACGGCAACTATGTGAAACTGTGGATATACGACAACAAAGATGAGAGAGATGAGAAAGCCGGTTATGTCAGTTTCCAATATCAGTACAATGCCGACGGAGGAACCGGATTTTAATTAAGGAATAAAGCAGGAAAAGGAGAGGCAGGATGGCCTGATGGTTTTTCTGCTCAGGAAAATCCTGCTTTGTGGATAAGAAGTATGAGAATTATTCTGTTAACAATATTTCTTGTTGCCGGAGTAAGGCTTAGCGCCCAGTTTCACCCGGTGGAAGGCCGGATTGTTGATTGCCAGTCGCAGGAAGGGATATATCTGGTCAGCGTTGGAATACTCGGCACAACCAAAGGAGCCATTTCCGACAAATCGGGGAAATTTGTGATTGAAAAGGTTCCTGAGGGAGATTACACCTTTGCTGTTTCATCGGTTGGCTACGAGGACAAACGCATACCGGTTTCGGTTTCCGCCCGGAATGAAAGCCAGACGATAACCGTATCGCTTTGCGAAAAAGCCATCGATCTCGAAGAGGTCGTTGTTACGGCTACCCGCACCGAACGGTTACTGAAAAATGCACCCATACAGATTCAGATGATTTCGTCCAAAGCTGTTGAGCGCATGCAGGTAACCAATTTCAGGGATTTGCTGGAATATGAACTGCCCGGGGTGGAGTTTACAAACAATGGCGGCTATGCCAACATCAACATGCTTGGCTTCGGCGGAAAATATGTGTTGTTTTTAGTGGACGGTGAGCGCATGGCAGGCGAAACTTTCGACAATATAGACTACAACCGTATTGACATGGATAACGTACAGCAGATTGAAATTGTCAAAGGTGCGTCCTCTTCCCTCTACGGCTCCAATGCGGTGGGTGGGGTGATAAACATCATCACCCGGAAACCTCAGAAAATATTTGAAACAGGAGCAAACCTGCGGTTTGGCAGCAATAACGAACAAAATTACCGCTACACTTCAGGTTCGCGTTATAAATGGGGATATGCCAACCTGACGGCAACTGTTAAGTCAATGGATCCGTACCTGCTAAAAGACAGCGAACCGCTCACCCAATGGTTTGCCAACGGAGAAAAAGTTGAGAATGCGTTAAGTGAAATTTATATTGCCGGATACAAGGATTACAGCATAAATCCCCGGATTGGGATAGACCTGAACAGAAAATTGCAGATAGAAGCAAAAGGGGGTTATTATTTCAAGGAAAGGAATCCCGGAGGACTGAGCGGGACAAAAACAGCGGATCATTACTACGGCTATTCGGGAGGACTGAAAGCCGGTTATAAAATATCGGATGCACAGCATCTGTTGATTTCCGGGAATTTCGACCGTTACGATAAATTCAGGCATTATAAACTCCTGAGTGAAAAAGAGAAGAATTACGAAAATTCCCAGCAGAGATTCAGCGCTCTTTACAGTATATCGCTGCCGTCTGGGCATTCAATCGTTGCCGGAAGCGAATATTTCTCAGACAATCTGATGACGTATATGTTTCAGAGCGACGGAAGCAATGCCGGACGCGATGCGCAGACCTATGCGGTTTATACCCAGCAGGAATGGCAGCTGAGGGATAACTTTACGCTTGTAAGCGGTTTGCGCTACGACTATCATTCGCAATACAAGGGACATCTCACCCCACGTTTGTCTGCAATGGTTAAGCCGGCTCCCCTGTTTGTCATCCGGGGCGGGTATTCGGGCGGTTTCCGTTCGCCTACCCTCAAGGAGTTATATACCGACTGGTTTCACCCGGACGGCGGCGGATTTCAGATTATCGGCAACAAAGAGATGAAAGCCGAAAAAAGCAATAATTTCAACCTTTCTGCGGAAGTCTCTACCGGCAAAACGGTTGTCACAGCCATGACGCAATATTCGTTTATCGACAATATGGTCAGCACCTTATGGGTCAATAACGATACGGTAAAATATGCCAATATCGGTGATGCACAGGTGCTGAGCACGGAGTTGTCGGCAACCAGCCGGATTACTCGCAGGCTGTCCGTGAAAGGCGGCAATTCCTACGTGCACGATAACCTGGGGAAGAATTCAATCATCCGCCCCCATTCGGCTACTGCCCGCATAGACTATGTTGTTCCGGTTTTTCGGAAATACAATCCTGCCCTCAGTTTAAGCGGCAAATATTTCAGCGGAATGAATATTTACGGAACCGGCGATATTACAGATACGGATAACGAAACGGGAATCGAAAAAGAGCTGACCGAAGAATACCGGGTGCATTATGAGGGCTATGCTGTATGCCGGCTGACACTGGCGCAGGAGCTTCCCTATAACCTGACGCTGAATGCCGGTATAAATAACCTGTTTGATTACAAGGCGAAATTTTCAAGCTTTTATTCAAGCATTTCGCCCGGAAGGACATTTTATTTCGGGTTAAAATGGAGGTTGTAGGCAGAAAGTCTTCACCTCCGCAATAATCGTTGTTTTATGAAGAGTAGAAAAAAATATATACTGATTGTTTTCACGGTCTTGCTTGTTTTCACCGCAGGATGGATAGCCTGGCAAAAACTGGCTTCACCCACCAGAATCGCTCTGTTTAATTTCCAGCCTTATCAGATATCGAATATTTCATTGTCGAATTCCGATAAATTTATAAAATATGAGGTTATTCAGGCGGAAGAGTTAGGTAAGCTGAATAAATATGATTTTGTACTCGGTTTCGGTATGGGACTGAAAATATCGGAAGAGCAGCGGGCGCAGCTCCAGTCGGCAGCAGACAAAGGAATACCGGTGTATATTCACGCCGCTACCAATCCGCAAAACAACATCTGCAATCTGGACAGCACCAACCTTGAACGGATATCCGGCTATATGCGAAATGGCAACAAAGCCAATTACCGGAACCTGGCACGGTTTATACGCAGGGATATCGGCAGGAAGAAGTTTTTTGCCGAAGAGGCTCAATCCGTTGCGGCAAGTGTTTCCGATGCGTTTTTCCACGTAGATGAACAGGTATCCTTTGAAAATATTGATGATTACGAAGCCTATCTCCGGAAACTGAATTGCTATACAGATGGCGCCGGCAGGATTGCTGTTGTCGCCGGCATACACGATCCGTTCAGCGGAAATAAAGAGCATTTGGACAGCCTGATTGTCTCCCTGCAGAATTCCGGATTGAATGTGTATCCTATTCAATCGGCTACCAAACGACTTGAGTTTTTAGATCAGATTGATCCGGATGCGGTGATTTATTTTCCGCATGGACGCCTTTTATCCGGAAACCCAGACGATTTCGTGAAATGGTTGGAAAACCGGAATATTCCGGTTTTTACGCCACTCACCATTCTGCAGCTGAAAGAAGAGTGGATGAAAGACCCGATGGGCATGTTCGGCGGATTTATGGGGCAGACCGTTGTCATGCCGGAACTTGACGGCGCGATTTATCCCTATGCGTTGGTGGCACAGGAAAAAAACAACGAAAACCTGTATGTTTTCAGAACTATTCCGGACAGGCTCCAAAATTTCACAACGATTGTGAACAACATGATTTCCCTCAAACAGTTAAAGAATGAGGATAAGAAGGTAGCCATCTATTATTTTAAGGGGGCAGGACAGGAAACATTGGCTGCACAAGGCCTGGAAACCGTTCCTTCTCTTTACAACCTGCTGAAGCGCCTGAAAGCCGAAGGATACAAGGTAGAACACCTTCCGCACACTGAAAAGGAGTTTGAGAATCTGCTGATGACGCAGGGTTCGGTATTGAACACCTATGCCGAAGGCGCTTTCGATGATTTTTTGAAAAACGGCAATCCGCAGTTGATAAAGAAGCAGGATTATGAAGCCTGGGTGAACCAAAGCTTATCGGAGGAATCCTACAAAGAGGTTACGGATGTGTATGGTGAAGCGCCGGGAGCCTATATGCGTGTTGAGGAAAACGGTGAGGAATATCTTGCGATTGCACGCATCCAACTCGGGAATATCGTTTTGTTGCCTCAACCCATGGCTGCTTTGGGCGACGACAACTTTGCCATTGTTCACGGAGCCAAAATGCCGCCGCCGCATACGTACATCGGTTCTTACCTGTGGACTCAGTTCGGCTTTAAAGCCGACATTCTGCTCCATTTCGGAACGCATGGCAGCTTAGAGTTTACGCCGCAAAAACAACTTGCACTGAGCAGCAATGACTGGGGCGACCGTTTAGTCGGAACCATTCCCCATTTTTACTACTATACCATCGGCAATGTGGGCGAAAGCATGATGGCTAAGCGCCGTTCGTATGCAACCACCATTTCATACCTTACCCCCGCTTTTACGGAAAGCAATACCCGCTCACAATTCAAATCATTGCAGGAAAAAATACGTGAATATTATAACGCTGGTGAAACACAGCAGCCGGAAACATCCATGGAAGTGAAAAAGATTGCGGTTGCTTTGGGTATCCACCGCGATCTGCGTTTAGACAGTATCCTGAATCAGCCCTATACGGCTGAAGAAATAGAACGCCTTGAAAACTTTGCCGAAGAAATTGCAAATGAAAAAATAAACGGGCAACTTTATATATCGGGTGAATCCTATACGCCGGAGCGAATTGAGACCACAGTGTTAGCCATGAGCGCCGACCCGATTGCCTACAGTCTCTCTTCATTGGATAAACTGAACGGGAACGTATCGGAAGAACAATTAAAGAATAAATCATTTTTCACCCAACATTATCTTGATCCGGCAAAAAGTATCGTCCGGCAGGTGCTGGCAGGGAAACCCGTTGATGATGAACTGGTATGTACAATAGCAGGTATTCCGCAGGATGCGTTAAGTGAGAGCAAAGCAATCCTGAATCCGCCCCGGAGAGGAATGCCGGCAGCAACGGCAACAGATAACAATACGGTAAAAAATAATTCCCAATCGGCCGGAGCAGCTGCATCCGGACGGTTTAATGCGCCGGAATACACCAGGGAGCAGAAGGAAAATGCGCGTAGTATTGCTGAAGTTGAACGAACCATCCGCAATATCACCTATTATAAATCCGCATTGGAAAACAGTCCGGAGCTTGAATTTGCCGCGCTGCTCAATGCATTTTCAGGAGGCTATGTTACGCCATCTTCGGGAGGTGATGCTGTGGCAAATCCCAATGCGGTCCCCACCGGCAGAAATCTCTATTCCGTAAATGCCGAAGCCACGCCGTCTGAAATGGCATGGGACAGAGGGATAGCCTTAGTCAATACGACACTTGCAGAATATTTCAAGAAGCACGGGAAATATCCGCAAAAGGTGAGCTATACTTTCTGGAGCAGTGAGTTTGTCGAAAGTGAAGGAACCACTGTTGCACAGGTGCTTTATATGTTAGGTGTTGAACCGGTGCGTGATACCTACGGGCGCGTGTCGGACTTGCGTCTCATACCTGCCGAAGAGTTAGGGCGCCCGCGTATTGATGTAGTTGTACAAACTTCGGGGCAATTCCGTGATTTGGCGGCATCCCGGCTGATGCTTATCTCTAAGGCAGTGGAAATGGCAGCCGCAGTAAAGGATGAGAAATATGAAAACTTAGTGTCAAAAGGTACGGTGGAGATAGAGCATCAGTTGGTGGAGCAGGGAGTTTCGCCCAAAGATGCCCGCGCGATGTCAACCCGTCGTGTGTTCGGCGGAATCAACGGCATGTACGGCACCGGTATTCAGGAGATGATAACCGCCAGTGATAAATGGGAGTCGGAAAAAGAGATCGCCGATACCTATATCGGCAATATGGGCGCAGACTACGGGAGCGACAGCAACTGGGGCGAATTCCAGGCCGGACTCCTCCGTACGGTGCTCAGCAATACAGATGTGATTGTGCAGCCGCGCCAGAATAACACCTGGGGTGCGCTGAGCCTTGACCATGTGTATGAATTTATGGGCGGAATGAATCTTGCCATCCGCAACGTTACCGGCAAAGACCCCGAAGCCTATTTTGCCGATTACCGCAACCGCAATAACGCCAAAATGCAGGAGCTGAAAGAGGCGATTGGTGTTGAATCCCGTTCCACAGTGCTCAATCCCGAATATATCAAAGAGATGATGAAAGGAGGGGCAGGCAGCGCAGCACAAATAACGGAAGTCGTAACCAACACTTTCGGTTGGAATGTTGCCAAACCCGATGTCATTGACAACGAACTGTGGGACGAATTTTACAATGTTTATGTGAAAGATAAATTCAATCTGGGCACGGAAGCATTTTTCAGGGATAAAAACCCCGCGGCTCTGCAGGAGGTTACCGCCATTATGATGGAAAGTGCGCGGAAAGGGATGTGGAAAGCTACTCCCGGCCAGCTGTCCAATATTGCCGGATTGCATGCCGATCTGGTAAAGGAGTTCGGTTCCACCGGTTCAGGCTTTGCCGGAGGGAATGTCAAACTGCAGGATTTTATTGCGCAAAACATCACCCCTTCCAATGCGCAGGCATATAACAGGCAGATTCAGGCAATGAAGACCTCCGGTGCGGCTATGGACGGGAACCCTTCAGGCACGGTGCTCAAAAAAGAGCAGGTGGGTGAAATTGAAAACGGTGAAAAGAGCCTGCTTAACGGAGTTTTTGTTGCCGTGACGGTACTTGTGGCTTTTGTTGCTTTCCTGCTGATTTTGAGGCGAAGAAGGAAAAATTAAAAAAGGGCGATGCGTTTGGTATTGCATCATACCGGAAGTGGAAGTTAGTTTATGGAAATTGTTATTCAAATATTGATTCTGTTTATCATCATCAACAGCATACTGAAGCTCAGTTTCTGGAGATGGTGGCAGGCGGTGATTTTCGGCGCTATCGGAGCAATATTTGTTATCTGGGCACAACAATATGCCATTACGCAGTCTAAAACACAGTTGCAGGATTATTTTCAGAACCGCCGTGCAATGCAGGATATGGCAGTACTCATCACGGTCGAATCGGCAATTGGTCTGGGGTTTTGCTTTGCAGCGCTGATGAACGGATTCGGGAAAAGAAAAAAGAGCTGGATGCATTTTCTACATGGGTATCCCGGCCTGTTGCTGTTTCCGGTCTTGTTCTATCTTCTGACCCAGACAATTTTCAGCCTGTCGGGAACCGACTTCACCACGATTGCCTATGCCATTGCCGGAACCACTTTCCTTGTGATTCCTTTGGCTGTATCCGGCATAAAATGGCTGATACCGGAAAAGGAACTGCGGTTAGAAGTCCACTTTCTTGTAAGCTTGTTTGTAGCCATTCTGGGATTGCTGACCACCGTAAACGGAAATGTTACCTATGCGGCAGTGAGAGAACCGCTGAACATCAAAGGGGTACTGTTTTCTGCCCTGCTGTTTGTATTGTTTTTTACCATGGGCTTTCTCTGGAGCAAATATAAATGGAGATTCAGAAAAAAGTATGCCGGCTGGAAACAAAGGAAAACACAGGTTCAGAGGACAGAACCGATAAAACCCGGTTAATTCAGTTGTAAAAAAGATTAAAAAATAAATAGAGAATGGAAATTATTTCAAAAACATTATTCTGGGTTGCAAACAGCTTGCTGATCCCCGATATTATTCTTTTACTGTTTCTTTTTGGGCGCTCCTTGCTGCTTATCGGCAGTTTTTACAACCAGTTTATGACGAAACGGAAAAACGACAAGGCGATAGGCAATAAAATCAAGGAACTGTCGGGCGCCGGCATAGACGGACTGAGAACCGTCATTCCTGAAAACGACAATTCACTTTTCATCAAATACCTGCGGGATTTACTGACCACTCCGCCGGCGGAAGCCTATGCCGATTTTCTGATTTCTGATTTCGAGAACGAAGCAGCCAAAGACCTTTCGCTGTCGAAGATGCTTGCCAAAATGGGCCCGGTACTCGGGCTGATCGGGACGCTTATTGCCATGAGCCCGGCATTGGTTGGGCTTTCAACCGGAGATATTTCGGGCATGGCGTACAATATGCAGGTGGTGTTTGCCACTACCGTTGTTGGCCTTGTGGTATCGGCGGTCGGATTGATTACCTTGCAGGTCAAACAGCGCTGGTATGCAAAAGACGTGAACAATCTCGATTATGTTTCCCGCATTTTAAACGAAAAAAACAAATGACAGTATGAGCAGAAAACGAAGAATCAGTAAGTTTTCACGCGAAGAAGATACCGATCCGCTGAGCGTTATCGTCAACCTGTTCGACGTGGCAATGGTGTTTGCGGTGGCATTGATGGTGGCGATTGTGATGCACATGAACATGACGGAGATCTTCACGCAGGAGGACTATACCATCGTAAAGAATCCCGGCAAAGACAACATGGAAATCATTACCAAAAAAGGGAACAAGATTGAAAAATATACCCCTTCGGAGGAGCAGTCGTCAGGGACAAAAGGCCGCCGGGTGGGAGTTGCCTATGAGTTGGAAAGTGGGGAAATCATCTATGTGCCGGAGGATTAACAGGATGCTTCCTTTGGGTTCACAGGTACCAAAGATGATTTTCGATGCCGGAAAAACTCAGGGAAGCGTTCTGAATGGCTTTTGCCTATAATTCTCCGGAAATATTTTTTTGCCTTTTGATTCTGATGCTCGCATCAATGCTGATTATCAGCCAGAAAATACTGAATATAAAAGCAACCAGAATGGCCATCCATAAAAATTGCGGAGCAAGAACAGCTTCTTTTCCGCTTGTAAAATAAGTTCCACCGGCCAGAATAGCCAGCACAGCATACATCCCGCCGAAAATGGAGAGAAAATCCTTCAATACATTTGGCGCTTCCGTTTGAACGGGAATGTTTTTACGCACCAGCGCCTGTTCGGTTTCCACCTGATGCATGATGCGGTATTTCAGGTTCTCCGGCGCCGCTTTTTTTGCAGACTCCATCAGCCGGCGCACGATTGCATCGTCTTTCATACTCTTGTTTTTTTCTTCCATGATTCTTCTGTTAATTGCCGGATACCGGCACTTTCGTTTCCTGCATAAAAATTTCCTTAAACTGCTTTCTTGCCCTGAACAGCTTCACCCTCACGTTGGTTTCGTTCAGTCCGGTAATTTTAGCCATTTCCCTGGTTGAGTGCTCTTCGAGATAAAATAGAGTGAGCAAAAGCGCATCGCCTTTGGGTATTTTTTCAAGCGTGGCATGGACAAGCGCAGCAGTTTCGGCTGTTTCCATCCGTTGTTCCGTATCAAAATCAGCGCTTTCGTATTTCTCAGCAGTTGATAAATCCGTATCGGCCAGCCACATTTTCGATTTTGCCTGCGAAACAGCCGTGTTGTAAACAATCCGGTAGAGCCACGTTGAAAATTTACTTTCGCCCCGGAAGGTATGCAGATTACGGTATGCTTTCAAATAGCTCTCCTGCACAATATCCTCCGCGTCCTGCATGTTGCCGCATATCCTGAAGGCAATGGTGATTGCCATATCCTGATAAGTCTCGACAAAATAACCGAATGCGGAGGCATCGCCCGAAAGCACCTGTTGCACCCGTTGTTTTTCATTCATTGTCAAAGGATTTATTCCTGCACGAAATCGTTTTCACCTTCTTCGGGCATCATCATTTTCCGGGTGATGAAAAAATAGGTCAGAAAACCTGCGCCCATGAAAAAGACAATGGAAGCCGCCATCATCCAGAATACATTGTTTTCACCGATGACCAGATATTCCGTGCACAGGAATCCTACAATCAGCCCGATTCCGAGCGAAACCAGGACAATGCCGTTTCTTAATGATACATAGCGGTTTGGCGTTGTCTTTCTTTTTGCGGCATCCGGCGGAATAATCCCCTGCTTTATGTACTCCATTCGCTCATCGTATTTGGTTTTAATCCTTTTATAGATTAAAAAAATCCCTCCTCCGACGGGAAGAGCAAAGATGCTCAGTACCGCAACCAATCCGATTAAATTCCCCATGAAACCATCCATGAAATCTCCCATAATGTGTTTTTTTAATATTAATAATTGTTTTGGCAATAGGACAGGATAGTTCGCAAAAATGTTACACGAAAATTGAAAAATATTTCAAATGAACATCCGTATACATTCTCAAAAGCTACTGTAATTCACTGGTTGATATGTATTATATTGTCTGTCTTTTTAGTTGGATTTCTCCCTGCGGTCGAAATAATCCTTGACTTTTAGGAGTTTGGTTGCAATGTGGGGGCGGCATAGCCGCCCCCACATTGCAACTTTATTTATATGAAGGATAAAAGTCATTGGTACTGCAAGGGGAAATCTTCACAGGATGCTGTATATCAGTGATATGTTTATGAGAATAGAGAGCGGATATTCATTTGGAATTTATCGTATTTGTATGGCCAGACCTTAAGGCTACAGTTGCTCTAACTGTCTTTCCTGTTTTTTGATTTGAAAAACTCCCCGGTCAATGCGTTTCGGGTCTCCATCAGTTTTTGTGAGATTCCGACCTGATAAATCTGCGGACTGATAAAACGCTTGTGTTCATCGGGCAGGGATGCCGCCCGTTGCAAGAGATAACGGTGTATTTCGTCCGGGCTTTTCCCATCCATAACAATCTGCCCCTTTTTTACCACGGTGTGCAGCAGGGGCTCCTTTTGCAGGCGCCCGGTGGTTATGCTCCTTTCCGAGTGAAGCGGATGGAAAATCCGGTCGGCTTTCTCCGGCGGTTCGCCGGCAACCAGCATCGCATCCGCGAGAAACATTCCCTGACTGTCGGAGCAGCGGTAAACCTGTTTTTTGCCGGGCAGTGTCTCTTTTTCAATGTTGTCGGAAAACTTCATTTTGGGTTGCCCGTTACTTTCCACGAGTTTGTAAACGCCGTCCAATGCAGCGTCAGTTTTTCCGGTAATCAGCTCCGTCCCGATTCCGAAGGAGTCGATTGGTGCCGACTGGTCTTGCAGCAGGCTTTTTACCACATGCTCATCCAACTGGTTTGAAACCAAAATTTTAACATAGCTCAGTCCGGCATTGTCAAGCATTTTGCGGGCTTTTTTGCTCAGGGTGGCCAGGTCGCCGCTGTCTAATCTGACCGCTTTCAGCCGGTAGCCTTCCTTTTCCAGTTCATGCGCCACAATAATCGTGTTGGGGATGCCCGATTGAAGCGTGTCATAGGTGTCCACAAGCAAAACGGTGTCGTTCGGATTTATTTTTGCATAAGCCCGGAAAGCTTCGAGTTCATTTTCAAAACTCTGCACCCAGGAGTGCGCCATGGTTCCCGAAGCGGGAATTCCGAAGATTTTACCTGCCAGAACGTTGGACGTACCGGAAGCGCCGCCAATTACTGCTGCACGTGTGGCATGGAGCGCACCAAGCCCCTGGGCGCGGCGCAGGCCAAAATCCACAAAGGGCCTGTTGCCTGCCACCAGGCTGATCCGGAAAGCCTTGGTTGCAATGAGCGATTCAAAATTGATGATATTCAGCAACATGCTTTCAATGAGCTGGCACTCAATGATGTTGCCTTCCACCTGCACTGCCGGAACGTTGGGAAAGATGATTTCGCCCTCCCGCACGCTCAGAATTTTACCCGAAAACCGGAAACCGGAAAGATAGTCCAGAAACTCCTCTCCGAATCCATATGTTCTCAAAAAATTTATGTCTTCTTCGGTGTATCTGAACTCCTCTAACATTTCCAGAAAATCCTGCAATCCCGCAAACACGGTGAAGCCTCCCTTGAAGGGATTAGTTCTGAAAAAATAGTTGAAAACAGCGTGCTCTTCCTTTTTGTTACAGTAGAAATAGCCCTGCGCCATGGTCAGCTCATAGAAGTCGGTGTAAAGTCCCCATTTTGTTTTTAATGGAATCATCTGGTTGCTTTTTGAAAATTAAATCAAATTATAGGAACACAAAACGGGGATAAATGGTTGACCGCCGGGAATTCTGTTTTATGCGTCCTGCTCAAGCAGAATGGTCTGTTCGCGGTCAGGCCCTACAGAAACAATGGTTACAGGAATTCCTGTCTCCTCTTCAATGAAGCGGATATAATTTTTCAGTTCCGGCGGAAATTCGTCATACGTTCTGATGCCGGTGAGGTCGGTATTCCATCCGGGCAAATCTTTGTAAACCGGTTTCAGCCCGGGGGTGAGTTCAAAAGGAAAATAGTTGATTTTTTTCCCTTCTGCTTCATATTCCACACACACTTTGATATTTTCAAATGCATCGAGCACATCGGCTTTCATCATAATCAATTCGGTGACGCCGTTGAGCATCACGGAGTATTTTAGCGCCACCAGGTCAAGCCAGCCGCAGCGGCGCGGCCTTCCGGTTGTTGAGCCAAACTCGTGGCCTGCTTCGCGCAGGGTGTCTCCGGTTGCATCAGTCAGCTCGGTGGGGAAGGGGCCCATGCCTACGCGCGTGCAATAGGCTTTGAAAATTCCGTAAACCTTCCCGATTTTCTGCGGTGAAATTCCGAGGCCGGTGCAGGCGCCGGCACAAATGGTGCTGGAACTGGTCACAAAAGGGTAGGAGCCGAAATCAATATCCAGCAACGTTCCCTGCGCCCCCTCAGCCAGCACTGATTTTCCGTTATTCAGCGAATAGTTTATCAGGTATTCGGTATCGGCAATATTAAACGATTTCAACACTTCAATCCCTTCAAACCACTCTTTTTCATATGCAGCGAGCGCCTCATCAAAATCGAATTTGTAAAACTCCGACAACATGGTCTTGTGGTTATTGGTGCGTTCCCGGTATTTGCTTTCAAAATTATTGAACAGGTCGCCCACGCGAAGCCCTTCGCGCCCGATTTTATCCCGGTAGGTTGGCCCGATCCCCTTGAGGGTGGAACCAATTTTTGTTTCGCCCTTTTTCTGCTCGGATGCAGCGTCAAGAATCCGGTGTGTGGGTAAAATCAGGTGTGCTTTTGTTGAGATATAGAGATTCCGGGAAAGGTTCACCCCGACTTTACGGATATTTTCAATCTCTTTTTTGAAAACAACGGGGTCAATCACCACGCCATTTCCGATAATGTTGATTTTGTTTTCACGGAAAATACCCGAAGGAATGGTGTGCAGCACCTGTTTGATATTATTGAACTCCAGGGTGTGTCCGGCATTCGGGCCACCCTGAAACCGGGCTATGATGTCGTAGTTGGGAGTTAAAACATCCACAATCTTTCCTTTTCCCTCGTCGCCCCATTGGAGGCCCAGCAAAACGTCTGCTTTCATTTTTGGTCTTAAAAATTATTTTTTTTGCGAATGAACCTGTAATCAATTTACAAAAAGGAACATTCACGGCTTTTTTTAAAGCGTTTAAAAGTAATGCTTTTTTGTCTGACAACTGAAAACTTTTTGGATATCAGCATCAATTTTATGATTAAGTAAAGTGAATTTTATGCTTCATCTAAGGGTTCGCCGTAAATGTATAATGTGTGGTGGCTGAGTTTGAAGTTGTTTTTCAGGCAGGCGTCTTCAATGATTTCCCGGATACGCGGGTCGTAAAATTCGACGATTTTTCCGCTGACGGTATCAATCAGATGGTCGTGCTGCGCATTGGCAAAAGCTTTTTCATAGTGCGTGATGTTTCTTCCAAATTGATGTTTGACAATCAGTTTGCAATCCAAAAGCAAATCTATGGTGTTGTAAAGTGTCGCCCGGCTCACCTGATAGTTCTTGTTTTTCATCAGCCTGTACAGGGTGTCCACATCAAAATGATCATTCTGAATATAGATTTCATCAAGTATGGCAAACCGTTCGGAAGTCTTCCGGTGATTGTTTTTTACGAGATACTCGGTGAAAATACTCTTGACCGTATCCCTTGTTTTGTAATTTTCCATAGCTTAACCTTTTAAAACGAAGGGATAAAAATAGGAATATTTTTCTTATTTAGAACAATTTTAAATTACTCGGTTAAATTTTCATCACGCGAAACCTGTTCAATGCCTTTTATCTTTTCCAGTCTGGAAATGAGCAGGTGGAGGTCGTCGGCATTGTGGATATAGAGGAAGAGGTCGCCTTTGAAGATTCCTTCGTGGGCGTCCAGTTTCAGGGAGCGCATGTTTATGCTGTGCTGTTTGGAAACCATGTTGATTACGTCGCTTGCAATTCCGATCCGGTCAAACCCTTCTAACCGCAGCCGGGTGAGGTACGATTGTTTTTTGAATTTTGTCCATTCCACGGCAATGACCCTGTTTCCGTGGCTCGAAAGAAATTTTTCAATCTCCTTGCATCCCGTTTTGTGGATAATCACATGGTCATCCGTGGAGAGGTAGCCGATCACTTTGTCGCCGGGAATGGGGTTGCAGCATTTTGCCAGGGAAAAGGAGATGTTGTCCTGCGCTTCCTTGAGTATGAAGGGCTTGCGTTTGTCAATTTTGTAATGGTTCTCAGTATCTTCGGTTTCATTTTCGATTTCAGATTCAGCTTTATTTTTGACCTCCGAAGCTGCCTCTTCCGTCTCATCTTTCTTTTTCCGGCTGAAGGAAATGTTCCAGTATTTCACCAGCTTGTTTGGTGATTTTTTTCCGAGAACCTCGGGCAACTCATCCAGGTCAAGGAATCCCATGCCCACATCCGAGTAGAGCTGATCCTTGTTGTTCAGGTTAAAATGTGCGATGATTTTTTTCAGATTATTGGCAGTAACCGGGGCGCCGGCGGCCTTCATGGCCTCTTCAACCATCTCCTTGCCTTTTTCCACATGCTGTTTCCGTTGCAGCTTGAAGGCGTTTTTAATTTTTGAGCGTGCCTTGGCGGTTGTTGCAAACTGAAGCCATTCCAGCTTTGGCGTCTGGTTTTCGGAAGAGAGGATTTCAACCTGGTCGCCATTTCCAAGCACATGGCTGATGGGAACCAGTTTCAGATTGATTTTTGCGCCTATACATTTGTTTCCCAGTTCGGTATGTATCTCATACGCCAGATCGATGACCGTTGATTCCTTCGGCAAGGTGATCATATCTCCCTTGGGGGTGAATACGTTGATTTCCGTTGTGAAAAGGTTCAGTTTGAAATCGTCTAAAAACTCAAAAGTGTCGGAATCGGCGGTGCGAAGCTGCTCCCTGATGCGTTCGATCCAGATATCCAGCTCTTTTTCGAAGGTGCTGATGTCCTTATACCGGTAATGCGCAGCGAATCCGTGCTCAGCCACTTCATCCATGCGCTCGGTGCGTATCTGCACTTCCACCCAGTTTCCCTGAGGCCCCATGACCGTAACGTGCAGTGATTCATAGCCGTTGACTTTGGGCGTGGTAATCCAGTCGCGGATGCGATCGGGTTTGGGCTTGTAGATATCGGTTACCAGGGAGAGCACATCAAAACACTGCCGTTTTTCTGAAATATCCGGCTTTGCCTTGATGATGATCCGGACAGCCAGAATATCATAGATTTCATTGAAGCCAACCCCTTTGTTTTGCATTTTTTGCCAGATGGAATAGGTGGATTTCAGCCGGTTGGTAACAGTGCTTTCTATATTTTCTTTGTCAAGCTTTTCCTTTATCGGACGAATAAATTCATTCACCAGGTAGTTTCGTTTTTCCTCCTGGTTGTGAAGCATGAGCAGAATTTTATTGTACTCTTCGGGATGTTTGTACTTAAAGCTGAGTTCCTCCAGCTCGCTTTTGATGGCATAAAGCCCTAACCGGTGGGCCAGCGGAACATAGAGGAAAAGGGTTTCCCCGGCAATCTTGATTTTCTTGTGCTGCGGCATCGAATCCAGGGTCTGCATGTTGTGCAGGCGGTCGGCAATTTTAATCAGGATCACCCGGACATCCTCCGATATGGTCATCAGCATTTTGCGGAGGGTGAGCGCCTGCCGCAAATCAAAATCACCCGACAGTTTTGTGAGCCCGTCAACAATCCTTGCCACTTTCTCCCCAAACATGTTTTCAATGTCGGTGATGGAATATTCGGTATCTTCCACCACATCGTGCAAAATTGCGGCACAGATGGAGGTGGCGCCCAATCCCAGCTCACTGGCAACAATGTGGGCCACGGCAATGGAGTGTAAAATATAGGGTTCGCCCGATTTTCTCTTGATTCCGTCGTGCGCAGCATTGGCAAACTGGAAGGATTTCTGGATCCTTGCCAGCCGCTCGTCATCAAACTTATTCTTGATTACTTTCAGAAAATCCTGATAGCGGTCTTCAATCTGTCGTATTTCAGCTTTTGTAAAATGCTGCAATTTATTGTCTGTTAACTGTTTTTATATGATTTTTAAAAAGTCGGTCTGTGCCTGTTTATAGGCCGAAGGCGTTCCGATGTCAATGAAATAGCCTTCAAATTCCAACCCCCAAAAATACTCTTTTTCATAAAACTTTTCAAGAAAATCTTTTTCAAACGAGAACTGCTCTGGCAGACCAAGTTCCATAAACTCCTTTGCGGAAACGATATATGTGCCTCCGTTGATCAGTCCGGCTCCCTGCCCGGTCGCTTTTTCAAAAAATGCGGTAATCCTTCCGTTCTCCTCCGTGCCGATGGAGCCGTAGCGCGAAGTGTCCTCCGTTTTTTTCAGCGCTACCGTCAGGATAGCCCTGTTTTTATTATGAAATGTGGAGAGTCTTTGCAGGTCAATGTCAAAAAGCGTATCGCCGTTCACAATGACAACGTTTTCCGTTTTTGCCTGCTGCATAGCCCGGAGAATGCCTCCGCCCGTGCCGAGAGGTTTGCTTTCGCGGGAATAGCTGACGGCGCTGTTCTTAAAACGGTTTCCGAAATGATTTTCAATCTGTGCGGCTTTGTACCCGACGCTTAAAATGATGTGTGTGATTCCATTTCTGCACAGGTAATCCATCAGGTATTCCAGGAAAGGCCTGCCGTTGATTTCGGCCATCGGTTTGGGCACATCCCCGGCGGTGTTTTTCAGGCGGGTCCCCATTCCGCCGGCAAGGATAATGGCCTCGGTGCAGATTTCCGGGGAATTTTCGTGCAGCGTTTGTGAATTTTTCATATTTGTTCCGGTTCGTTTTGTCTTTTAAATGCTCCAGCTGTTCAGCCCGTTTTTGGTGAACTGGAAAGGCTGAATCATGCCCCCCGATTCTTTCAGCGCTTCAATCACTTTGTGCCGCGTGTTGCCCGGGCAATAGAAAAACATATACCCGCCGCCGCCGGCGCCGCTGATTTTTCCGCCGGTTGCGCCCGCCCTGATTGCAGTATCATACAGCTTGTCCAATTCGCTGTTGGAAATTCCGCCGGCCATTTTTTTCTTGTATTCCCACGCCTCCATCATAATCCGGCCGATTTTGTCCAGATCGCCTTTCAGAAGGGCCTCTTTCATCAGAACGGCCATCTTCCTGGTCTGGTGCATCGCTTCGATGGAGTCCCGGTTTTTGTTTTCAATGTTGCTTTGTTGCTCTTCAATAATCACCGACGACAGGCGGCTGGTTCCGGTGTGGTAAAGTACAATGTTGTGTGTCAGCTCATTGATGATGTTGCTTCGGACGCGGAGCGGATTGACAATCACCTTTTCATGGTCATAAAACTCCATGAAATTAAAGCCTCCGAAGGTTGCCGCATACTGATCCTGCTTGCCACCGGCATAGTTCAGGTCTATTCTTTCCACCGTGTAAGCTAAGTGAGCGATGTCATATTCCCCGAGGGGCAGGTTGAGCCACTCCACAAAAGCGCCGGCGATTGCCGTAACAAGCGTTGATGAGGAACCAAGCCCGGAACCGGGCGGGGCATCCACCGAGGTGATGATCTCGAATGCTAGCTTTCCGGTATTGAACCTTTCAGCAATTTGGTTGTAAACCGCTTTTGCCAGGTCCAACCGGCCATTGTACGGCAATTTAAGCGCAGAATCGAATTCGGCAGTCTCCTTTTTGTCGGCGGCGTGAATGATAATCTTGCCGTCATTCCGGGGAATGATGGTGGCATAGGCATACATGTTTATGGTTGCATTTAATACAGCCCCGCCAAAAAGGTCGGAATAGGGGGAAACATCGGTTCCGCCACCAGCAAAACCTATGCGTAAAGGCGCTCTACTCCTGATTATCATTGTGTTGAATTTTGTTGAACATTTCAAAAACTGCCGCCGTCATGCCCGACCACAGAAATTTTTTCTTTTCTGTGCGCACGTTTGCTTCAAAAATACCCTTTTTGCCGGTAGTAAAAAAATCAAACAGCGCATCGGCTATCTGTTGTTCATCCGGCGCTGTTACGTATCCCACCACATTGTGCGGAATAATTTCCGGCAGACCTCCCACATTAGTAACGAGCATAGGTTTGTCGAAGTGGTAGGAAATCTGCGTCACTCCGCTTTGTGTCGCATGTTTGTAGGGCTGCGCCACAAGGTCGGCAGCGCTGAAATAGCGGGAAACCTCATCATTCCCGATAAAACGGGTATGCAAAATCACCTTTCCGTGCAGTTGCAGGTTTTCGATGAGTTGCAGATAGGGTTTCGGGTCGGTGTAAAATTCACCGGCCACGATCAGTTTCACGTTCATCGCCTGAATCCTGCTGTCTGCAAATGCTTTCAGCAGCAGGTCGAGGCCCTTGTAGCCGCGGATGAATCCAAAAAACAGAATGTAGCTGAATTGCGGGTCGAGGCCCAATGCTTCCAGCGCCTTTTCCCGCTCCATTGGCTCTCCGAAATTGTCGAAAAGCGGATGCGGGCTGCGTTTTACCGGAAGTTTGTCCGTAAACTGAGAAACATCTTCAAAAACACTTTTTGATTGCGCAATGACGCCGTCCACATTTTTCAGAAAATAACGGGTGAGCAGCCGGTCGCCCGGCCTTTTTTCGTGCGGAATGATGTTGTCGGCAATGCAGATTACTCTGGAATACCTGTTTTTTCTGATTCTGCCCGCGATGGTTCCGAAGCAGGGCGCCATAAACGGCAGCCAGTATTTGATGATGACTATTTCAGGCTTCTCTTTTCTTATCCGGTTGCCTGTTCTTATCCAGTTGATTGGGTTTATGGAATTGATTGTTCTTTTGATTTTCAGGTTGTCCGGGGGATTTCCTTCGGCAAACTGCGACTTTCCCGGAAAAAGAAGTTTGGGATACTGCAGGGTGAAAGTTTCTATGCTCACGTTGCAGCCTTCATTTTGAAATTCTGTTGCCAGGCGTTCGTTGTAGGACGCGAGGCCCCCCCTGAAAGGATGGGCTGTCCCGATGATTTTAATCGTTGTCAAAATTTGCGCTTTTTAATTTGTCGGCTACAAATTTATCAATCGGGAACGATAAATCGCCGGTTTTCAGCTGATTTAATTTTACCCACCGGAAACTCTGGCTGCCGTTCTCCATTTTTTCAAAATCAAAAGGTTTTTCCGAAATCCTGAAACGCAGTGGAGCTTCCAGCGCTGCAAGGTAGTAGATGCTGACCAGTTGCTGCCTTTCAAAGAAGAACGCTTTCTGAAAAAAATCGGTGGTGTAGAAGTGGCGGATATCTTTCAGCTCCTGTCCGTTGCATTCCTCCCTGAATTCGCGCCGGAGGCAGTCGATGCTCCCCTCGCCGTACTGCAGGCCACCGCCCGGGAATTTGGTCATTTTCGTGTCAAGCTGAAACTCGTCGGTGAGAAGCACTTCATGCTTGTCATTTAAAATGATGCCGTAAACACGCACAATAAAAGTTTCAGGATTTTTCATTTTGTTTCAATTTATCTTCAAGATAATCAATCACTTCGCTAAGTTGTCCGGGATGAAACCAGGTGATCTGCTCATCGTTTCTGAACCAGGTGAGCTGCCGGCGGGCATATCGCCGGGTGTTTCTTTTGATCCGTTCAATGGCTTCCTCCCTTGAGATTTCGCCGTCGAAATAGCTGAAAAACTCACGGTATCCCACAGTATTCAGGGGAGTGAGGCGCCTGAACGGGTAGAGCTCCCGGGCCTCCTTTTCCAGTCCCGCTTCAAGCATCCGATCCACCCTTTTGTTGATTCTATTGTGAAGTTTGGCGCGGTCGCAATCCAGCCCGGTTTTGATGATGGAGAAAGGCCTCTTTTTCTGTGGGGAGGTCAGGAAAGAGGAGTAGGGGCTTCCGGTCATCAGGGATATTTCCAGTGCATGAATGATCCGGGCGGGATTTTTTAAGTCAGCCCTTGCATAGTAGTCCGGATCAAGCATTTTCAGTTGCCGGCGCAGGCTTTCAATTCCCTCCTCCTTTAGCCGGTTTTGCAGGTTTTGCCGCACCCCGGCATCCACATCCGGCATGTCGTCAATTCCTTTGCAAACGGCATCAATATAGAGCATGGAACCACCGGTCATCACCACAACATCATACTTTTTGAAAAGATTTTCCAGGGTTTCCAGCGCTTCGGTTTCAAAACGGCTGACATGGATGGCGTCGTGAATGGAGTGTGAATGGATAAAGTGATGTTTCACGGCGGTTAGCTCCTCTGCAGACGGAACGGCAGTGCCGATGCACAGTTCCCGGTAGAACTGCCGGGAATCTGCCGAAACAATTTCAGTCTTGAAATGCTGTGCCACATCCGTGGCAATTTTGGTTTTCCCGATAGCTGTTGGTCCGGTGATGATAATTAATGTTTTCTCTGTTTTGCTCATTTTCGCACAAAGTAAGGCAAAAAAAAGACTGTTCAAACGAATGTGAACAGTCTGTGAGTTTCATGCACGGGCAGAAGTCAAAAATCTTCCATCTCCCCGTAAAGCTTCGTGTAATCGTCTAAAATTCCGAAATCAATCAGAATATCTTCTTCCCGGTGCATGGGCAGTTCCTCTTCGGCAGTATCCATTCCCAGAATCTGAAAAGGCGCCGTGCCCTGCTGTGTGGCAAGAAACGATTCTCTGTGATTTTTTTCCATATCAATTTCACTTAATTCTACATAAAAAGACCGATCATTAAAAAAGTCAAATGTGTATTTGAGCTTTTGTTCTCTTGATTGGATTATGTCAGAGAGTTTTGTGTTCTTCATTATATAGTAAGGGCTTCCGTTGAAGCCCATGTCCATCTGAGAAATTTCATGCAGCTTTTTCCCGCTTTCATCCGAAAGGAAAAAAGAGGCCAGCTGAAAAGGCTCATAGTTCAGGCTCTCCTGAATGGCCTGGTGAAAATCAAAAAAAGTACAGTTGGAATTAATTTCTATCCAAAGACGGAAATTTTTTGATTCCGGTGAAGTTATTTCAAAATGAAAAGTCATACTTTTTTCCTTTTACAAGTTCAAAGTTAAAAACCTTTTTTCTCAAAAAGCAAGTTTTAATTTTTCGGAAAGGCAAAAAAAGGGGATAATTTATTTTTGAATGATGTTGCCGTTTTTTTTACTTAACGCTCAAAAAACTGATTTTAAGCATTTTTACAGCGTATAAAAAAAGTGAATTTAACCTTTTTTTACATCTTTTTTGGCACTGTTAAAAAAATGTAAAAAGGCTTAAATGTTAAAATTTATCGAACAAACACATCATTTATTCGGTGGTTTTCCGTTTTTGTTGGTGACGTAGTTAAATCTGTCGACGCTAATTAACGCTGTCAAGTCTATCGACGTTGACAGGTTAGGAAGAGCTTCATCTATTCAACTCCT
>CAZVAD010000020.1:0-26696 GCA_964624645.1 uncultured Mariniphaga sp. | reverse complement strand
TTAACCGGTGAATTCAACGATCAGGCCGTTTTCGGTTTTTTCAACTTTTGCAAGTTTGTTTTTTGTGAGGCTTTTTATGGCTTTATCCCATTTTTTATTGCTCAGTCCGGCTTGTTCTTTCAGTTGGCTCAAATTGGCAGGTGAGCTTGCCTTCAGGAGTTCGAGCACCGTCTTTTCATCTTTGCTCAGTTCCACCTTTTTCGTTTCCGGTTTCATTTGCGGAAAAAAGAGAACATCCTGAATGGAAGGGCTGTTGGTCATAAGCATTACCAGCCGGTCAATTCCTATTCCCATTCCCGAAGTGGGAGGCATGCCATATTCCAAAGCACGAACGAAATCGTAATCAATAAACATCGCTTCATCATCTCCCTTTTCGGAAAGCTTCAACTGATCTTCAAACCGTTCAAGCTGATCGATCGGATCGTTTAACTCAGAATAGGCGTTACAAATTTCTTTCCCGTTGATCATCAACTCAAAGCGCTCGGTCAATTCAGGATTATTTCGGTGCTTTTTCGTGAGCGGAGACATTTCAATGGGATAATCGATAATAAATGTGGGCTGAATGAAGTTTTGTTCACATTTTTCTCCAAAAATCTCATCAATGAGTTTGCCTTTACCCATGGTGTCGTCGATTTCGATGTCAAGCTGTTTACAAACATCACGAAGCTGCGCTTCATTCATCCCGCTGATGTCAATTCCGGTATATTCCTTAATTGCATCCAGCATGGTGATACGTTTGTATGGTGCTTTAAAATCAATTTCTTTGTCTCCAATTTTAGATTTGGTTGTTCCTAACACCTTGATGGCTACATGTTCAAGCATCTGTTCGGTGAACTCCATCATCCAGTTGTAGTCTTTGTAGGCTACATAAATTTCCATCACGGTAAACTCGGGATTGTGTGTTCTGTCCATGCCTTCGTTGCGGAAATTTCTCGAAAACTCATATACGCCATCAAATCCACCCACAATTAATCTTTTGAGGTATAGCTCATTGGCAATTCTCAAATACAGCTCAATATCAAGTGCATTGTGATGCGTGACAAACGGACGAGCTGCTGCGCCACCCGGAATGGGTTGCAGAACAGGTGTCTCCACTTCAAGATAGCCATACTCGTTAAACATCTGCCGCATGGTATCCACGATTTTCGTGCGTTTCAGAAAAACATCCTTTACCTGCGGGTTGACAATCAGGTCCACATAGCGCTGCCGGTAACGCTGTTCGGGATCGGTGAAGGCATCGTAAGTTTTGCCGTCTTTCTCCTTAACGGAAGGCAGCGGACGCAACGATTTGCTCAGCACGGTAAATTTTTTCACATGAACCGTGATCTCCCCCATTTTGGTCTTGAATATAAAACCTTCAACGCCAATGATGTCACCTCTGTCCAGAAGCTTTTTGAACACTTCATTATACAAAGTTTTGTCTTCACCCGGACAAATTTCATCCCGGCTCAGGTAAATCTGGATGCGCCCCTCACTGTCCTGCAATTCAACAAAGGATGCATTTCCCATAATCCGCCTGCCCATAATCCGTCCTGCAATACGCACATCCCACGGAGCGCTTTCATTTTCAGTAAATTTCTCCTTGATTTCACGTGATGTTGCATTTATTTTGTATTCTGCCGCAGGATAAGGATCAATCCCTGCCTCACGCAGCTTTTTTAAAGATTCCCGGCGTAAAATCTCCTGTTCTTTTAATTCCAGATGACTCATTTCTCTCTTTTCGTTCTAAATTTTTTCAAAAATAGAAAAAAAGTGAATGTGTATGGTCTTTTGAAAGCTTCGCAGGCAAAACGTTAACGATGCGGGGAGTTAAATGCAAACATTTATGAGCCGTCTAATCCGGCTACTTTTATTGCTGTTTTTTTAACGTGAGTTCGATGTAAGGAACCATCAGAAATTTATTTATCTATTGCTAAAAAGTTGCCTTTTACGTATGAAAACAGTCTTTGAAACCTAAGATAGCTCCCATGTAAAGTTGCATTTACAATGAAAATCTAAGTCTGTTTCTCTCATACGCAAACACACAAAGGATAACGGTATAATGCAGCAGGATTAATATAGCCGCGTATCTGGCGGACTCACTTTCTACGGCGTTTTTTCCATGAGCGGGAAAAACGGGATACAAGTTGCCATCCAAACCGAAATGAAATATCGCGCAATGAATTCGTGAAATTGCCTAAAATAGCAGCAGATGAATTGGCAAGCTCCTTTTCAAGCAATTTTTCCTGGTATTCCAGCCTTTGTTTCAGCAACCTCAGCTCGTGGATATTTCTCAATGATTTCGCCTTAATTTTACTCTTCTTCATTTTCCATCAATATTTCCGAAAAGTTTCTAAGAATTGAATTGGTAATAATCTGTTTCTTGAAGAGAATGAAAATCAACGCCAGAACAATGAGCAAACCTGTAGCAATCAGCAGTCCGATTACATAATTATCATAAGTTTCACCATACCAAACGGCAAAAGTTGCTGCACCAAAACCTACAATCAAAATGGCAAATTTCACAATGATCTGGAACACAAACAAATAAGATGTAAACTTAGTGGTCTTTTCCAAAAGGGAAAGTTTGAGCAAATCAATTTTTGTTTGCGCATACTCTTTAAAAGATGCATTCAATTCGCCAAGATTCGATTTTAAATCCTTGTTCATCAGCAGTGATTTTGGTTAACAATATTCCTTGGATTTGGCAACCGTTTTATGCAGATTATGCAGTTGCCTCTTTTTTGATTTTTTCCTTGACTTTCTCTTCAGCCTCTTTTGTTTTTTCACGCATATCCTTCACAGCGTCATTTACCTGCTCCTTGAGCTTGTCCACTTGTTCATTGAGATTTTCCAGAATGTCCTTGGATGCACTTTTAACTTTTTTTGAAATTCCTTTTCTCGTTTTGGCTCCTTTTTCAGGTGCGAATAAAACTCCAGCCAATGCACCGGCTGCTGCTCCGGCAATAAATCCAAGCAATGCGTTTCTTGTTCCTTTATTCATAATATAATTTTTAAAATGTTAATAATTTGATTGAAAAACTATGTTAATATGCAAAAAAATTTCTGAAATAACAAATAAAAGACCTGTAAGTCAGCTAATATTAATTTAAAAATATTTAATCTGCTCTTTTGAGGGTTTTTTGGTGTTTTTTCACCCTTTCCTCGTTAGTGTTATTAGCGGAATGATCAGCTCTTCCAGAGAAATTCCGCCATGTTGGAAAGTGTCTTTGTAGTAATTTGCGTAGTAGTTGTAATTGTTTGGGTAGGCGAAAAAATCATTGTTGTGGGCAAAAATATAGCTGGTGCTCACATTTCGCGAGGGCAGGAATGCCTGGCGCGGATCACGCACTTCCCAGACGTGTTTTGATTTGTAATTCAGGTTTTTACCAAGTTTATAACGCAGATTGGTGTTGGTTTCGCGGTCGCCGATAACTTTCACCGGATTATCCACTTTTATGGATCCATGATCGGTGGTTATCACAATTTTAATATCTTTTTCTGCAAGATTCCGGATGAGATCGATGATGTGTGAATGGTTAAACCAGCTCAGGGTCAGGGAGCGATAGGCTTTTTCGTCGTTTGCCAGTTCCCGGATCATGTCCATTTCGGTGCGGGCATGTGAAATCATGTCCACAAAGTTGAAGACCATCACGGAGAGATCATTTTCCATGATATTTTTAAGGCTTTCAGATATTTGACGTTCCCGCCGGATTCCGGTAATTTTTTCAAAATACAATTTCTCATTGCGGCGGTGGCGCTTCATTTGCCGAGTTAAAAGCTCCTCTTCATGTTTGTTCTTATTTCCCTCATTATCATCATCCTCCCACAATTCGGGATAGACCTTTTCAATTTCGGAGGGCAACATTCCTGCAAACATGGCATTTCGGGCATACATGGTGGCAGTAGGAAGGATGCTCATATACAATTCATCCGAATCAATCCTGAAATATTGCTCAAACACCGGACTGATGGTGCGCCACTGGTCAAAACGCAGGTTATCAATGACGAGCACAAACACTTTATTTCCGGCATCAAGCATTGGGAAGATTTTGTGTTGAAAAATATCGTGTGAAAGGGTAGGCCGCTCGCCAAAATCCCTGTTCAGCCACTCCAGATAATTTTCTTTTATGAATTTGAAAAATGAGTTGTTGGCATCGTCCTTTTGCATGGCCAGCACTTCGTCCATCGTATGGTCATCGGAAGCGCCCAGTTCTATTTCCCAGAAGACCAGCTTCTTATAAATATCCATCCATTCGCGATAATCCAGACGGTCATTGATGCGCATACCGATTTGCGAAAACTGAGTTTGATACGCCGAAGTTGTCTGCTGCGTAACCAACCTTTTTTGATCGATGTTTTTTTTCAGCGAAAGCAGAATCTGTTTTGGATTCACCGGTTTGATGAGGTAGTCCGATATTTTTGAGCCGATGGCCTCATCCATAATGTTCTCTTCCTCGCTTTTGGTAATCATAACAACGGGTACGTTGGGTGAGATTGCCTTGATTTCGGTCAGGGTTTCCAGTCCGGTGAGGCCCGGCATGTTTTCATCCAAAAAAATAATATCGAAGAAGTTGCTTTTTACCATCTCAATGGCATCCAGTCCATTGTATGCCGTTTCCACTTCATAGTCCTTATTTTCAAGGAAAAGAATATGTGCGCGCAGGATATCAATTTCGTCATCAACCCAGAGTATTCGTGGTTTTCTCATATTTTTCATCTTAATTGTTCATGGAATGATAAATATACGCACAAAAAAAGTGCCGCGGGAACAGTTAACATTTTTTAAGCTCATTATTCACCTAAGTAGATGAGCTTGTAGAAGTCCATGTATTCGTTGATGTTTTTTTCTTTCAGGAATACTTCAAAGTTTTCTTCGGAAATCAGGAAATTGCGGTAACTGGCTGTTCCAAGCGGGGCATAAAGGTCACGGTTCTGAACCACTGCACGGGAATAACGCGTTGCTGCCTCCTTGTCTTTCAGGCCTGAAATCACGACGGCCACACGGAATTCATCTACGGGAACTTCCTCTGTCTTGAGCTGGACGTCTTCATTGGCAGCATTATACTGTTCAATTCCTTCAGAAAATCTTGCTTTGTCCACTCCCTGTGCAGGAATCACAAAAACGAAATAGTGGGGTGCTTCGGTTTGCGTACTGTATGGACCCGAATAAGTTTCCTCAGAAGTTTTTTCCTGAACGGTTTCGTCCGGTTCAGCTGGCGTCTGTTCTGCCTGCTGTTCCCGGTCAGGAGTGGCTTGTGCCGGAGTTCGCTGAATATAGTTTGTCCGGAAGAAGTCAATATATTCATCCACTTTGTTCCCATCGGTCATTTTCTCCAGATTTTCATCTGTAATCAGGAAATTCCTGTAGGTAACCTGTCCTAACGGTTCAAACAGGCTGCGTGTGGTAACCACCGTGCGGAAATAGGACATAGCCTCGTTTATGGAGGGAATCTGATGAACAATCATCAACTGGTATTCTCCTGCCTGTTTGATTCGTGTTCCTAAGTTCAGCCCTCTGAACTGGTTCCGGTTGAATTGAGTGAATCCGGTCAATGTTTGCCTCATGGAGAGCTTGTTATCTTTTACGGCGAGCACAAAGTTCTGTGGCCCGCTCACATTTGCAGTAAACAGGTCGGAAGCGCCGGTTTCCACCACCCGGTATTCGCCCCGCTCACGGAGCATCTGCTCTTCTTCGCGCGCTCTTGCCATAAGCTCTTCAGGTGAAATTTCCAGCTCATCATCGCTGAAGTCGGGACCGATGTATTTACTGTAGTTTTTCACGAAAAACCTCAGGTATTCGGAGTAGGAATTTTCTGAGAGTATTTCCCTGTAGTTGGTTGAGGAGATTGCAAAATTCACGTAGTCAATTCCGCTGAGCGCTCTGAAAACCGCTGCCCGGCGGATGATTGCCCGGTGATAGATCACACCGTCGTCTTTATTCCCGAGTGCCCGGATAACCACCATATTTGTTTTTTCATTCAACGCTTCGGTTTCAATGTCGAAATCCATTTTTGTGTAGTGGTCAATGTTGTAATTGGCCAGATCAAATTTCAGTCTGTTCAAATCCACTTTTGCATTCAGCGGATAGGCAATTACAAAATAGTGGAGCAGGTCTTCGTCATAGGAGAACTTTCCGCCAAATTCGTCATTCTCCATGCGTTGCGCCATCAGCAGTTCCTCATTCTGAATTTCCTCGTTGATGTAGCCCATGTCCACCAGTTTCTGATAATCTGCCAGGGCGCTGTCCTGTATCAGAGTGAGAATCTCATTTGCAAGCGGTGTCGGGTCGGCTTTGGGCCAGGTCTTGATGTACCCTTTCAGCTGGCTTTCAAAACCTGTCATATCGGTTTGTGTGCCCTGTGCAATCGCCTCCATAAATTCAATTTTAGGCACCATTGCACTGTCAGGTTCCATTTTTTTCATGGATTGCGAAAGCCGGATAACATTTCTGTAATTTCCTGACCGGTAACTTCTGAAAGTTTCTTCATAGAGCCTGTTCAGGCTGTCGGCACGAGCCTGCATTTCCACAAAGTAGTTTGGATTTTGAAGGTATTGCGCGTATTTGCTTCCCGGATAATTTGAGATGATCAAATTCCGGTAATAATCCGATTTCTGCTTGTCTCCCAGAAGTTCATAAAGATCGTAGAGATCGAAATAAGCTGAAAGCTGGTAGATATTGTTCGGGTATCTTTTTAAGAGTTCTTCAAACGCTTCTGCCGAACGCTTATAGTTTAAGAATTCCGATTTATAGAGCTTCCCGATGTTATACAGCGCATCCCGGATGTTGTTGTGGGAAATGGCCATCAGTGAATCAGTGAGCGGCAGGTATTGGGTGTAGAATTCCTTCTGGAGCGGGTCTTCCACCCGGATAATCATCTGGGATGAATCTGCCATTTCGTCAAAAAAAGCAATATCATCCATTGACACGGTACTTTTGTTGGAACGCCTCCAGTTATCTTCCAGTTTCCGCTGCCCCCAGCGTTGCTGGAAAGTAACCTGCCCGTAGGCAACAGTTTGCGGATTGTAAAAATACCATCCTGCCCCCTGCTGGTCGGAGCCCATTCCTATCCGGTAGCGGTTGGAGCGATAATACCCCTGATCGCTTCTTCCCTGAAGCGCAAGACTTTCCAAATCCCGCTGCCTCTCCTGTTCTTCGCGCATCAGGCGGGCAATCAGAGCCTCCCTTTCCGCATCAGGCATCCGTGCAATGTGTTGCAGACTGTCTTCCCGCTCCACGGTGAAAATATTGTCCACCAGATTTGTGAGGCTTCGGTATTTGACCGAAAGCCTGTCGTAATTCGGGTAGTTATTATCGATGATAATCATGGCGCTGTCGTAATAAGCCTGCGCATCACGATAATTCTGCATGTCAAAATAGATGTCGGCCACCGTGATGGACGACTGAGCCCGCTGAAACTGGTTGTTGTAGCTGCTTGCCACCGAATTGCGATAATTTTCTATGGCAAGATCACGATTCCTTTCCCTGAAATAGATATTCCCCAGAGCATAGTAAATCTGGTCGCGAAATTCCCTGTTTTTCTTGTCGCGAAGCATTTTTTGCAGCTCTTTTTTTGTTTTTTCAACATCTCCGCTTTTAGAAAAAACACCTGCTGCGTTGATTTTTGCATTAAATGCCATGCGGTAGTCGGGATTCAGGCGCGCCACTTTCTGGTATGCACCGGCGGCTTCTGCCTGCTGGCCGGTCTCCTGATAGAGTTGGGCAGTAATGTATTGCAGCCTTGCCTTCTGTTTTTTCCAGAATGTTTTGCCCATGGCGATATCCAGAAACTTTATGGCTTCCGGATAGTTCTCCTGCTTCATGTGAAAATCGGCAGTGGCAACGGCCAGGTCGCGCTCAAGCCTGCGTGGGAACTCCCTGTTGTTTTGTATCGCCTGGAGCACTTCGGAAGCTTCGGGAAAGCGTTCCAGTTCGGAATAGCTGCGCAACAGCCAGATTTGCGCCTCGTGACGGGCATCCCCGTCCATGTATTTTCGCTGGATGTATGAAAAATTGTCAATGGCTGTCAGAAAATTATGCTGGTAGAAATAAGCTTTTCCCATGAGCAGGTAACCATCGTCAATCCATTTGTTGAACTCCTCCTGGCTGGCAAACTCCTGATAGCGGCGTGTCCGGCGCTTGCGGCGTTTTGGTTTTTCAGTGATTGAGTGAATTTCAATCAGCTTTGAAGCCTTCAGAATGGTAACATCCATGTCGGATTGTACCAGATTTGCCGAAGCCGGATCACTTTCACGGTATATAGGGAGAATTCGCGTAAAATCATCTTCGATGCTTGTTTCAATGCGGTTTTCCCCTGCTTTGAAACTCTCATTGGCATTGAAATAAACATTATACTTTGACGTGACTTTATGGTAAGTCCTTGATGCAAAGGTGTTCTTTTCAGTTGAGCATCCCTGAAAGAGAGCAATCAGCAAAAACAGTCCGGCAGTATATAGTAAAAATCGTTTCAAGTAAAGTTATAAATTGACTTTAAGAAAGTAAACTCTTATATTTTAAGAATATTGTAGAGTTCCACACTATTAACACTCTTTTGTAAAGGCGCAAAAATAACAAATTTTACAGCCCTTTGCCTGTAAAAGCCGTGTGATTGTTTTTGCACAGGATAATTTATCTTCTTGTGATTTTCACTTTTTTGGTGGGCGCATGTTTCAGGTTGCGCAAATGCACCTGATGTGCCAGTGATTTTGCAATTTCTGAAAAGGTTTTTCCAAGAACTGAATCAGGGTCTGCTGCCGCCGGAACTCCCCGGTCGCCACTTTCCCGGATACTTTGAACAATGGGTATCTGCCCCAATAGTTTCAGGTCAAGCCTTTCTGCAAGCGCTCTTCCGCCCTCTTTACCAAAAATATAGTATTTATTTTCGGGCAGTTCTTCCGGCGTAAACCATGACATATTCTCGATAAGCCCCAGAACGGGAACATCTATGGCTTTGCTCTGGAACATGCTCACCCCGCGGATAACATCGGCAAGCGCAACATCCTGAGGTGTTGTGACGATAACCGCCCCTGTAACCGGAAGGGTCTGAACCAAAGTGAGATGAATATCGCTTGTTCCGGGGGGGAGGTCAAAAATCATATAATCCAGTTCGCCCCAGCTTGCATTCATAATCAGTTGTTTGAGCGCATTTGATGCCATGGGGCCACGCCAGATTACCGCACTGTCGGTTTCTACAAAAAAGCCGATGGAGAGAAATTTCACCCCATATTTTTCCAGCGGAATGATCCTGTCCTGGCCGTCAATATTTTCCCCTTCGGGACGGTCATATTCACTTCCAAACATTTTGGGCACCGACGGGCCAAAAATATCGGCGTCAATCAGACCGACTTTGGCGCCTCCGTTGGCGAGCGCAACAGCCAGATTGGTAGCAACGGTTGATTTTCCCACCCCTCCTTTTCCGGAAGCGATAGCCAGAATATTTTTAACGCCGGGTAAAACCGGGCGCTCCATGTTGTGCAGGAATTTCACCGTGATATTATCCTCTATCTCCACATTTTCACCAAGAAAATGTTTGATTGCATTTTCGCAATCCAATACGAGTTTTTCAATATTCGGATCATCGCTTTTTTGAAAAACAAGAGAAAAACTGACACGCTGGCCGGCAATGCGGATTTCCTGTACCATATCCAGAGAAACCACATCTTCATTGCTGGCGGGGTAATTTATTGTGCGAAGTGCATCGGTAACGTTTTTTGGCACGATCAGGCCACGGGGAATATCATTCATAATTATTTTATTTTTTTAAAGCACACAAATTTAGAAAAATATCTTCGGGTATTTTAATTTTCTTTAAAACGATGCTTCCTTTTGTCAATAAAGTTCCCAACAAGACTTACCGGTCATTTGTTATAGTTGCAACAGCCATTTCGGCACTTATGCTTTTGCTTTAAAAGGTAGCAGGCTAACAAAATCTAAGATTTTTTTATTTTTGCATTCCCCCGGATGGCAATTGATTTGATTAAAAAAGTTGGATATTTATGGAACCTTTGGTAAAATATTTTAAGGACATTGCGGTAAAAGAAGTACTGGATATAGGAACGGGCAGCGGCGCTTTCATCAAAGAGCTGCACAAAATATTCCCCGGTGCCCGGATTACGGGGATTGACCCCAACATTGAATCCATCGACAAAGCACGTAAGGTTTTCCCGGATGTGGTTTTCCAGGAAATGGAAGCTGAGCATCTTGAGTTTGACGACAATACATTTGATGTGGTGGCTATTTCAATGGCGCTGCATCATTTGCCAAAAGTTAAAAAAGCATTGAAGGAAATGAACCGGGTGGTCAGGCCGGAAGGATTTGTAATCATCAGTGAGATAATCAGCAACAACCTGAATCCGTCTCAGGAGGTGCATAAGCTATTCCATCATTTCAGAAGCCGCATCGACCGCCTGACGGGAAATTTCCACCGGAAAACATTCTCCAGCGATGCCATTCTGAGCCTGCTGAAGCAGGCAGAATTGCCCGTTCAGTTCTACTTTGAACACCGCAGCAATATGAATCTTATTGAAGATGAAGCGGAGCTTGACTTCAAAGTGGAAAGAATGAAACAGATGCTGGAAAAGATAAAAGGACGTCCTGAATATGATTTGCTTTTTCCTCAGATTGAGGAGTTCAGGGTAAGAGCGATGAAATATGGACTACAGGCGCCAACCAAACTTGTTATTGTTTGCAGGAAAAAGGTTTTGGATTAACCTTTCAGCGCTTCTGCCCCGCTCACGATTTCCAGAATCTCCCGCGTGATGGATGCCTGTCGCACTTTATTGTATCGCAGGGTCAGTTCCTTGAGCAATTCGGTTGCATTGTCAGTAGCCTGATGCATGGCAGTCATTCTTGCGCCTTGTTCCGCAGCATTTGAATCAAGCAAAGCCCTGTAAAACTGGATTTTCAAAGTTCTGGGGATCAGATCCTGCAAAATGGAGGCTTTGGATGGTTCAAATATGTAGTCATAAAAATGATTTTCTGCTTTTTCTGTTTTGACAGGAAGAAATTGCTCTGCGGTATTTATTTGAGTGGCAGCATTTAAGAACTGGTTATAAACCAGTTCAACCCTGTCATAATTTCCTTCAGCAAAAAAGCTCATGATTTTTTCTGCCAGTTTGTGGGATTGCTCAATTGCCAGATTCTCCAAAAGCTCGTGATGGCTTTCCACTATGTTCATGCCGTGTGATTTAATGTATTTTTCGGCTTGTTTGCCGATACATATAAAATCCACATTCCCGGATTGCTGTTGTAGCCTGTAGGCTGTGTTGACCCGCTGAAGCGCCTTTTTGGAAATATTGAGATTAAATCCGCCGCAAAGCCCGCGATTGGACGAAACCAGTACGATAAGAATTTTTTCAGGTTCGCGTTGTTGCGTATAAATTGAGTTGCTGTTTTCTTCAAAAGTTGGCTCAAGGGATTTCAGGATTTCATACAGTTTGTTTGCGTAGGGCCTGATCTGAAGGATGGCATCCTGAGCCTTTTTTAATTTAGCTGCCGATACCATCTTCATAGCGCTGGTAACCTGACGGGTAGTTTTAATCGAGGCAATGCGTGTACGTATTTCTTTTAATCCGCCCATTTCTTAAATGTTTATTCCCCTTTTTTATATTTCAAAACAACCTGAGACGCCACTTCCTGCAGCAAAGTTTCTATTTTCTGGCTCATTTTTCCCTCTTTTATGAAATCAAGAACATCGCGGTGTTCTGTCTCCATAATCTCCAGGAATCTTTTTTCAAACGCTTTGATTTCTTCAATTGGCACATGCCTGAGCAGTTCATTCACACCACAATAGATAATTGCAACCTGATGCTCAATTTTCATCGGGGAATACTGGCTTTGCTTCAGTATCTCCATGTTTTTGCGTCCTTTGTCGAGCACACGCATGGTTGCCCTATCCAGGTCGGCGCCGAATTTCGCAAAAGCCTCCAGTTCGCGGTATTGCGCCTGGTCTAATTTCAGGGTTCCGGCAATTTGCTTCATCGCTTTGATTTGTGCATTACCGCCAACGCGTGAAACGGAAATTCCTACGTTGATAGCTGGCCTGAATCCTGCATTGAACAGGTTCGATTCCAGAAAAATCTGTCCGTCGGTGATGGAGATCACATTGGTTGGAATGTAGGCAGACACATCGCCGGCCTGCGTTTCAATAATGGGAAGGGCAGTGAGCGAACCCCCGCCTTTCACTTTGTCTTTCAGCGGCTCCGGCAAATCGTTCATTTGTGCTGCAATTTCATCTGATTCGATAATTTTTGCAGCCCGCTCCAGCAGGCGGGAGTGCAGGTAAAAAATATCTCCGGGATAGGCTTCCCGGCCCGGCGGACGACGGAGCAGCAGCGAAACTTCACGGTAGGAAACCGCCTGTTTGGACAAATCATCCAAAACGATGAGAGCATCGCGACCGGTGTCCCTGAAATATTCCCCGATTGTCATTCCGGTGTATGGTGCATAAAACTGCAAGGCAGCGGGATCGGATGCGGTTGACGAAACGATGACGGTATAGTCCATCGCTCCGTGTTTTTCCAGCGTTGATGCAATGGCGGCAACGGTTGACCCTTTCTGGCCGATAGCTACATAAATACAAAAAACAGGTTCCCCTTTTTCAAAATTTTCCCGCTGGTTGATAATGGTGTCAATAGCCACAGCGGTTTTCCCAGTTTGCCGGTCACCGATAATCAGTTCCCGCTGTCCCCGTCCAATGGGAATCATTGCATCTATGGCTATCAATCCTGTTTGCAGGGGTTGCTTCACCGGCTGCCTGAAAATAACGCCCGGCGCCTTGCGCTCCAGCGGCATTTCAATCAGTTCTCCGGTGATGGGGCCTTTCCCGTCAATGGGCTCGCCGATGGTATTTATCACCCTGCCAAGCATTTTTTCCCCAACCATGACTGACGCAATGCGGCTCAATCGTTTCACGGAATCGCCCTCTTTGACTTTTTCGGACGCTCCCAACAAAACGGCTCCCACATTGTCTTCCTCCAGATTGAGCACAATGCCTTTCACACCGCTTTCAAATTCAATCATTTCATTGGATTCCACATTTGAAAGCCCATAAATTCTTGCAATGCCATCGCCAACCTGCAGCACGGTGCCTGCCTCTTCCAACTCAGCCCCTGATTTGAAATTTTGCAGTTGCTGCTTAAGGATTTCGGATATTTCAGCCGGATTAATACTTATCATTTTCAATTGTTGCTTAATATTTTTATTCCTGATGCGTCAGCATCTCTTTTTTCAACTTTTTCAACTGGGTTGCAATGCTGGCATCATATTGTTTGCCATCAATTTGCAAAATTATTCCTCCGATGATGTGAGGGCTTGTTCTTCCCGTCAGCTCAACGGTTGCATTCAGTTCTTTCTCAAGAACTTTCTCTGTTTTTTCCAGAATATGCTTATCCACAGGATGAGCCGTGGTGAGCACAGCAGTTTTGATGTTTTGCTCTTTTTTGATCAGGTCAAGAACATTCAGGCAAATCATCGGAATGAAAGTTTCCCGCTTGTTTCGTATGATTAACTCCAGAAAATGGCGTGAAAGCTCACTTATTTTCTCGCCGAAAATGAGTTTTACGGTTTGAGTTTTTTCAGAGGCTCCGATTACGGGATTTTTCAGGAACTGATTAAATTCTGCCGATTGATTGCAAACCGCCAAAACAAAATCCATATCCTTTTTAATGGAAGTAAGCTGCCCTTTTTCTTTTCCCAAAGAAAAAAGAGCTTTTGCATACCGGACTGTTATTGCGCTGTAATTCATCTTTTTGCAGTTGTCTTCTCTAAGTAATTAAATGTTTTTTTGTCATTCCAGAAAGAATCCTTTCAAAATACAATTCAACCGGGAATCAGTTTAATTTGATTTCTTCAACCAACCGGTTAACCATTTCCAGTTGCTGTTTGTCTTCCGACATCTCTTTCCGGATTATTTTTTCAGCAATACGCAATGAAAGCTCTGAGATTTGTTGCCTCATTTCTTCAATGGCTTTTTGTTTTTCATTTAAAATTTGCTGCCTCGCATTTTCAATGCTTCTTTGTGTTTCTGCCATTGCTTTTTCCTTTGCTTCAGCCACGATTTTTTCTTTCAAATTCATTGCTTCCAGCAACATGGTTTCTCTCTCCTTGCGCGCCTCGTTCAAAAGTCGTTCATTTCCCGCTTTCAGGCCTTCCATTTCCTGTCGGGCTTCGCGGGCGGCGTTCAAAGCGTTGTCAATAGACTCTTCCCGGTCGTTCATGGCATTCAGAATGGGTTTCCATGCAAATTTTTTCAGAATGACAACAACTAACAAAAAGATGATTATCATCCAGAAAATTGTTCCGACATTTGGAGTTACCAGTTCCATATTCTGAAATATTTATTGTGAATTTTTCTTCTGTTTAAAAAAACAGTTTCCCCGGCAATCCCGGGAGAAAACTGTTTATTTTCTGTTGTTAGACAAACAAAACAAGCGCACAGACGATTACTGCAAAAAAGCACACGCCTTCAATCAAAGCTGCAGAAACAATCAGGTTTGAGCGAATGTCGCCGCTTGCTTCGGGTTGCCGGGCAAGGGCTTCCATTGCGCTTGCGCCAATCTTACTGATGCCATAGGCAGCGCCGATGGCAACGAAAGCTGCACTAATCGCTGCACCAAATTCAGCAAAATTTGCTTTGGCTGCCGCTTCTGTTGTTTGTAACAAAATGCCTAAAATCATTGATAACATAGCATTTAATTTTTAAAAATGAATATTAATGGTTTTCTGCTGTTGCCATTCCAAAATAGATGGCGGAGAGCAGAGTGAAAACATAAGCCTGTATAAATGAGACCAATATGTCTAATAAAGTAATAAAAACCGCAAAAATCACTGAAATCGGTCCAACGGCATAACCTGCCGCCGGACCCATCAGGCTGCTGAAAATAAAAATCAGACTTAAAAATACCGTAACAATCATGTGTCCGGCCAGCATGTTGGCAAATAAACGCACCATCAGTACAAACGGTTTGGTAATCATTCCGGTCATTTCCAGCAGGGGCATCAATGGAATTGGTATTTTTAACCAGGTGGGCACCTCCGGATTGAAAATTTCTTTCCAGTAATGTTTGTTTCCGCGGATATTGGTTACAAAAAATGTAAATAAGGCAAAAACCAGAGTAACTGAAATATTCCCCGTAACGTTGGCGCCAAACGGAAAAATGGGTATCAGTCCCAACAGGTTGTTCAGCAAAATGAAAAAGAAGAGCGAGAGTAGCGGCGGCATAAATTTCCGGTAATTTTTTTCGCCGATAGAGGGTATTGCAATTTCATTTTTAATGAAATTAATGACCGGCTCAATCAGGTTTTGCAAACCTGTGGGCGCTTTACCCGCGTTCTTTTTTGCTGAGCGGGCAGTGGCAAAAAGAAGCAGAAGCAGAACAATTGCGGTTACCATCGCCCCCAGAATTGCTTTGGTTATGGAAAGGTCAACCGGCCTGCCGATTTCATTTCTGCCGCTATCCAGTTCAACAATTTTTCCGTTGTATTTTTCACTTTGTGAGATGCGAAAGCCCCGGAAGTCGTTCGCTCCGTGATGAAACTTTGAAGACATGAAAAAATGTAGTTTCTTCCCTTCGTGAAGCTCCGGTTTGCTGCTGTATAGAATGACAGGCAGCGGGATGCTCAGGTGCTTGTTCCTGAAAGTTGCAATGTGCCATTCATAGGCATCAAGAACATGCTCAATAATAAATTTCCCTGCATCAAATTTATTCCCCGGCTGAACCTGCATGTGAGTGGATTCTTCGGAAAATTCACGATTTAAGGCTGTAGCAGGAATGAAAAAAATTACTGCAAGAATTATTAAAAAAATGTTTTTGGAAAGTCTTGACATTTTATTTTTTGTGTTGACGACAAGCAGCACAAAAATAGGAAATTTATAGAATAAAAGTAAAACCTCTTTAAATGTTAAATCCGTGGAATGCTTCATTTGCTCTTTTGTTTGGTCATTTAATTGTGTTTTTTCCGCTAAAAGTGGATTAATCTCCTGTTTGCCCGGTTTTGAATGAAGTTTCCTGCTTTTTTAACCGGATATATTGCGCTGTAAATCTGTGTCTTATTCTTTTCTGTTTTCTTTGGTTTTTGACAGGCAGCAAACTTCGGTCAGGGTGTAAACTATGTAGCAGACCGCGAGACATGCAATGAAAACGACTGCGTTTTCAGGTTTCTTGTACAGGTAAATAAATGCAAAGCTGGAATAAAGTATGAGCCGGAGCATGGAAACAATCATGCTGATGTGGGTGAAACGTCTCATGTTTTTTCTTGCAGCATGTTGCAGCATGTAGGTCAGCAGGGTAATCGCGAAGAAGAAAAGGAGCATCCACGGTAAAATTTGCAGATACATTTCCGGGACAACGCGGATAAACAAAATCCAGCCCAATCCGGCCAAAATAATTGTGGCTAATGTGATACGAAGAAGAAACAAAAGAAATTCCCTGTTCATTTTTTCAGCAAATTTTTTATAGCATAACAGATTGAACCAATTACAGAAAGAACCATAAATGCGAGAGTGAATCCTTTAAAAGTATTGCCCATCCACTGGTCGATTTTAAAACCCAGGAAAGTTCCGACGGCGATTATTGCCATCATTTCAAATGCCAGCCCGGAATAGCGTACAAAATCATTAAACCCTTTTTTCTTCTTTTGGAGCCGGTTTTTCATTTTTATTATTCGTGTCACCCATGGAACAGGTTCCGGTGAAAGTTGACCCCGGTTCAACCGAGAGCTTCCCGGCAATGATGTCGCCGATAATGCAGGCTGTTGCCTTTAGTGTCAACAGTTCTGAAACTACAATTTTCCCTTTGATGCAGCCTGATATTTCAACGTTGTTGCAATGCACTTCTCCTTCAACTTTCCCTTTCGGGCCAATGACAATACGTCCGTTTGCATTGATATTTCCAACAAGCTCCCCGTCAATCCGGATATCGCTGCCGGCAGAGATATCACCTTTAATCAGGGTGCCTTCACTGATTATGTTTATGGATTGGCCAAAGGTTTCGCCGTTGTTTGATGTTTGTTTTGCCATTTTAAAAATCATTTTTCTTAATAAAACTGCTTTTATTGAAAATTATTCTCTGCATCAGAGAATTAAAGAGGTTGAAGTTACAAAAAATTAAATTTCTGCCAAAAAACTTTAATTTTCAATGCAATCCGTTTTTGGTGTTTTCAAAAAATCAATCAGATAGCAAATTGTTGAAAATGGATGATGTTATGTAACCGGGAAGATTAAAACCGAAAAGTTTTTCAGAAGAAAACAGGGATGTTAAATAATGTTTAAATTTTGGGTGACAATTTGTTGGGTACAAAAAAACCGGTCAGATTCTGACCGGTTTCTGCCTTAAACGGCAATTTCTTTTTCAATAACCTGCTTGCCCCTGTAATATCCGCATTCCGGACAAATGTGGTGATACTTTACTGTTGTGCCACAATTTGAGCATGTTGCAAGTGTGGGAAGCGATGCTTTATAATGTGTACGCCTTTTATCCCTTTTTGACTTTGATGTTCTGCCTTTTGGATGTGCCATAATATTTCAATTTTTAATTACTATTCCAGTTTTTTAATGCCGCCCACCGGGGGTCGGTTATCTCTTTTTTCTCTTCTTTCGTGAATTCAAGATTTTTCAATTTTTCGAGCATTTCGGGAGTGCATCCGCTGATTCCGTTTTTATCCGGGTGCACATGCCTTATGGGAATACTCAGAATGATATACTCATAAATCAACTGAGCCAGGTTGATACGATACTCCTCGGGTGAAATCCAGATAATTTCGTTGTCTTCAAAATCGTTTTCGCCAAATTTAACAAAAAGCTCAGTTTTGAGCTTTATCTCCTGCGGATAGTTTTCCAGACAACGGTCGCAGGTCAGCTCCACCCAGCCTTTCAGTGAAAGATGTAATTTCATAAATAAATTACGCTTTTCAAGCGTTACCTTCACCCTGACATTACCAACATCAACCAACTCCTGTTCAAAATGCCCAAAGAACTTGTCTTGTATTTCAAACTCGAACTCGTGCAGACCCTCTTTGAGGCCTTTAAATTCCACATCATATTTTGCTCTCCAGCCCATGGTTCGAAAAAAGTGTTGCAAAAGTATAAAAATTTTAGGAATGGCTGAAAGAGTAAATGTGGAAAAATGGATTTACAACGGAGAATTTGAAAAGGCTGAATTGATTCTCAAAAATAAATGATTCAATTGGAAACCGGAACTCTACTAAGATTAGTATGCGCAGGAAATAAAAAATTTCAATATATTAGAAGTTTAGTCACGTTTCACTATTAAGTTTTTACTTGTTCCGTTTTATCTTAACGGGATTCTGTCTCGTATCGAAAACATCTGTAATTCTTATTTGTCGGTTTATTTTATCAACGTAGTAAATTATTTTGTAATTTGATTCCACAATGTATCGGTATTCGGGTTTCCTTTTTATAAGGGCAATTTCGCGCTGTCCAATTTCCGGGCTGTGTTTGAGGATTTCAGGTGCAATAATGATTCTTTTTATAATACGATTTGCAATTATTGCACTTTTGGTCTTTTCCAGATAAAAAGCATAAATTTCATTAATTTGCTCTTCTGCAAATGCAGACCAAATGATTCTATATTTCACAGCGCAAATTTTTTGAGTAGTTCTTCTGTAGTTTTATAGCGTCCGCTCTCAAAGTCTTTTTCCGATTGCTCTGCACGCTGGTTCAGTTCTTCTGAAGTAAATGGCTCCAAATTTTGTTCATTCAGAAGTTCTTCAAAACGCAGAAGTAAACTTTCATCCTTGATATTCAGAAATTTTTGCACGAACTTTATTTTTCGGGTTTGAATATCCATTTCACTCTCATTTTATTCTTCAAAGTTAATGAATTATTCATTTCTGGATTCAATTTCTCTGGGATTGATTTTTATTTAATCATTTTGTCAATATTGGATATTGATTTTTTCAAAGTACTTAGCTGATTACAGTGAGTTGCGTTGATAGCCTTTTGTTTTTATTAGCTTTTTTTTTAAAGATGTTAGGATTCCAAAGGTAGCCTTCATTTGCTAATCAGTTGAATTTTAAACTTGCACTTCATGATTATTAATACAACTTTCAGTTGTACAAAACTTCATTTTCGATACTGTATAAGTAGCGTCAAATTGAGACATTTTCATTGAATCATATATGCCTGCCTACTTAAAAAAACAGGCATCACCTCAGCTTCCGGTATCTCGAAAGCTGAGTTGACCCCTGTTTAAAATTCTTTTCAGAATTTTTCAGTGATTAAAACAAAGTTTTATCATTCTGAAAAATCTGTATCACAGCTAATTTTCAAAAATCACCATCCCGGGTTTTGGCCAAGGTTCGGATTTTTCACTAAGTCAACCGCCGGAATCGGATAGAAATACAATTTGTCATTCCAGGTGCGGATCTGGTCTTTCATAAATACCAGAGAGTGGCCATCTTCTCCTAACTGAGCATTGTTTGTTGCTCCGCTAGCCAGTTTTTCACCGACATACAGATAATAAACGCCGGGTACTTTTTCGGGGTCAAGATTTTTGGTGAAGCAGACGTCCAGTTTGCCATCCCCATTCATGTCATAAGGAACATCCAACTCAGGAACATAAATTCCATCCCAGACGTGTGTAACCAGTTCGCCAACTTTCCAGCGACAGATATCCGGCCAGGAAAAACCTTCAAAAGAGAGCTCAATGGCTCTTTCACGACGGATTTCAAGAATTTCAGGATTATTGATATCCGGGAAATAGCGTTGCTGCAGATAGGTATCCACCGAAGTTGGTTTTTGGGTCAAACCACCCGTAATGCCTGCTCTTGCACGGAGCTTTCCGACTGTTTTTTCCCAGTCAGCATCTGTGAGCGTGCCAAGTTCTGCTTTGGCTTCTGCATAGTTCAGTAAAACTTCTGCATACCGGTAGAGGATAACATTGTTGTCGCAGACATCCACATTGTCAAATTGCGTATCATCCAAAGTAAATTTGCAGGTATGGTATCCGGTGATTGCATAAGCGTAGTTGGGCGCTGTTTCCACGGTTTGTCCTCCTGAGATGCGTGTAAAGCCGGGAGTCATAATGGTTTGTGATAATCTTTTGTCACGGTCAACACACTCTTCCGGGAAAGACATGGTTGCATAATCGGGGTTATCCGTGAACGGTGTTCCGTCAAGTTTCAGGAAAGTATTCACAAATGAACGGGTTAAGGAGGGGCAGGAACCTAAGGTTACGGAAGTCCAGCTGCGGTTTCCCGAGTGAACAACACCCAGAGAACTGCTGAAGGTAACTGCATAAATAACTTCTTCTGAAACTGGCACTTTGCTGATGAACAGCTTGCGGTATGATTTGTCGGCGCCGTCTCCGGTGTAGATGGAATAGCCGGAATCCATGACGTATTGAGAAGCGCTGACCGCTTCCTGAAGCCATTCGTTTGCTGAGGATTGCAATCCGGCTTCGGTGTGGTATTTACGGAAAGTGCCTTCCCAAAGGCATACGCGGGATTTCAGGGCGGCAGCCATGGAAGAGGTTACGGTGGAACCACTCGGGTCACGTCTCACTTTGATATTTTCAATGGCAAAATCAAGGTCTTCCTTGATTTTTTCAACAATTACTGCACGGCTGTCGCGTCCGGCGTACAATAACGGATCGGCAACGTCCAGCGGATGGTCAATCCACGGAACATCCCCAAAACGTTGCATCTTTTCATAATAGAAATTTGCACGGAAGAATCTTGCAATGCCGATATAGTTGTTCCGAATATCAAGCGGTACGGCTTCGTCTGTGCAATTTACTATGAAATAGTTGATATTCCGCAACGCACCCCATCCCCAGCCACTGCTTTCTTCCGGGCTGTAACCACCTTCAGTGAAATATTTGATTACCGAGTTGACAGCAAAGTAATAGGAATTGGAATAAATTGTCGTACGATTCGGGAAATTATCATAAAATGAGTTGGTGTACATTCTCAGGCCGGTTTCGGTACTGAAGACCGGTTTCCGGGACACTTTGGCCTGTGGAAATTCCTCCATCTCACATCCGATGAGCAGAGAAACTGCTATAAAAATAAATGCAATCTTTTTCATGTGTACTATTTTTATTTTTAAAATGTCATTCATAAAAGTCAATTAAATTTTCTCTTTCAAAATTATCAGATTCGATTTACTGACTAAAAAGTTATGGATAAACCAGCGCTTATACTCTTCAGTATCGGATAGTTATATGAGTATCCTCCGTTGCTGATGATTGAGTTTGTTCCACCGCTTGCGGCTGCTGATTTGGCTTCTGAGTCTTCACCATAAATATTTCCGACATCAAAGTTTTTGGTGCGCTTATACAGCGGAGACCAGGCCCAAAGATTTTCACCTGTCAGATAGATGCGGGCTGCCTGCATTTTCATTGAAGAAATCCATTTGTGCGGCAGGTTGTAACCAACTTGCAGGTTTTTAAGCCTGATGTATGCTACGTTTTGCAGGTATCTGGTTTGAACCACGGATAATTCGCGGGTGCTTTGAAGCGCCACATAACCGCGATAGCGCGGGAAATAGGCATCCGGGTTATCTTCTGACCAGATATTTCCAATCATTGAAGATGGAATGTTATTGTATGGGCGGTTATATTGACCCCAGAACAGTGCATTGTCTGTTCCCGGCCACCAGTGTTGCCTTCCAACGCCCTGGAAAAATGCGCTGATGAAAATTCCGTTCCAGTCGGCGCCCAGATTAAAGCTGTGTGTAAATCTCGGATTTGAGTTCCCGATGACTTTTCTGTCTCCGGGATCGCCCACTTTGTTGGTTCCGTAATCAATTACATCATCGTCGTTCAGATTTTTGAATTTGATGTCGCCGGGTAGCCAGGTTCCTGAATTGGAAGCAAAATAGAGTCTTTGTGAAGGATGGTTTTTCACATCTTCTTCTGAAGTGAAAAATCCTTCGGTGACATAACCCCAGATTTCACCAATGGTCATTCCTTCATAGTAGTTGACTCGTGCATCGAGATAACCTCCGAGGTCTTTTTCCGGGTTGGTGTATTTGTCAATTTTAGAAACATAATCGGCTAAGGTGAAGCGGAGATTGTAATGGAATGGCTTGTCAGCAACGGTAAATTTATCATTCCAGCTCAGGCTGAGCTCCCAGCCCCTGGTGGTCATATCGGCATAGTTTCCTTTGGGTGCTGTGGCGCCAAATGTTGCAGGCAGGTCAACTCCCACGGTGTACATATCGGTGGTTTTACGGATATAGGCATCTCCCGAAAAGCGCATTTTCCCACTCAGAAGTCCCATGTCCACCCCAAGGTTGGTAGTAGTTGCTGTTTCCCAGGTCAAACCGTCAGGAATAACCGCAGGCGCAGAAGTCTTTTGGTTCAGTGAACCGCTGATCAGTCGTCCCATCTGGCTGATGCCAAACAGTTCACTGTAGGCATAAGAAGCAATATTCCCGTTTCCGAGCGAACCAAAAGAGGCACGGAATTTCAAGTCGGAAATGGCTTTGTCGCTCACATTCCAGAAAGACTCCTCAGAAACTCTCCATGCAGCCGAAACAGATGGGAAAAATCCCCACTGCTGGTTTACCGGGAATTTTGTTGATGCATCTAACCGCCCGTTTACTTCAAACAGATAGCGGTCATTGAACCCGTAGTTAAACCTGAAGAAGCCTCCGGCAATACGCCATTTTTCATAATCACTGCTCACTGTGATGTTGCTGCCGTTTGCCATATTCAGGTTGTTGGCTTCCTCAAAAATCAGCCCGTTTCTTCTGGTGAAAACCGTGTTGTATATGTACTGTTCGTAATTATTTCCAACCATGCCTTTGAAATAATGCGCATCGTTGAAAGTTTTTTCATATTCGGCATAAATATTTGTGGAGAGATACCTTGAGTCGGAATTTCTGACACCAAGATCATCAGTGTTTGAACCTAAATAAGCTGTGACACCAACCTGTGGGCTGTAAGGTACAGGAACGCGCCGGGTGATTTGCTGATTATCGGTATTCCGGAAAGAAATATCGCCTTTGACGCGGAATGAATCATTTAAAAATGAAGCAACAAAAGATGTTGTATTGGTCATCCCTTTTCTTTTGGAATCCGTACCGCTTTTCCCGTACCACAAATCCCCGACACTGTACGCAGCAGCCATGGTCAGCGTGCCGTCCGGATTAAACATCGGGCTCATGGGCTCAGCTTCGCTTTCCAGTCCATACCATACATTACCGTCGGCAACGGTCAGCGGATTGAAATAATTCCTCTGCGAGAATCCAAGGTTATTTTCAACTTTCAGCCAGTCAAATATCTGAGCCGACCCTTTGGCGCGAATATTATAGGTGGAGTAGTCATCGCTGTTGTAATTAAAAATTCCACCCTGCTCGTAGAAACGTCCTGAAACAAAAAAGTCAGCTTTTTCGGTAGCTCCCTGAATGGTGATGTTGTGATCGTTTCCGAAGGTGTAATCTTTATAAAGTAAATCATACCAATCGGTGTTTGCATAATAAATATAATTTCCGTTGGCATCTGTTTCCACTTCAGGTTTGCCGGAGCCCGGACGCCTGTTTCCCATCTCTTTGTGCCAGTCTTCGGAATAAGGAACTGCTTTGTGGAAAGTTGAAGGACTTCTTGCATAATCGTAAAAAGCGGAATATGCTTCAACGAACATTTCGGCATACAGGTATGAATCGGTTACCATGTCGGGAACAACAGTGGGGGATTTGACCATCAGGTTCCCGCTGTAGGTGATTGAAGTTCTGTCTTTATTCGGTTTTCTTGTAGTGATCAGCACTACGCCAAAAGTACCGCGCGCTCCATAAATAGCAGCCGAAGCGGCATCTTTCAGAACAGAAATGCTTTCAATATCATTGGGGTTTAGCAAAACCGGATCGCCTTCCACGCCATCAATCAGCACCAGTGCACTACCGCCCTGTCCGATGGATGAAACGCCACGGATTTGATAGGATGCGCTTCTGTCCGGTTTCCCGTCCGCCAGTGAAATATTCAGGTTTGGAATAACCCCCTGCAATCCCTGGGTAACATTGGGCATCGGGCGGTTGTCAAACACCTCGCTGGTTACGTGCTCAACCGCTCCGGTCAGGTTCACTTTCTTCTGAACCCCATAGCCGATTGCCACCACCTCTTCCAGCCCGATTACATCTTCCTCCATGGTAACGTTAATGTTTCTTTGGCTTCCCACGGCAATTTCCTGTGTCCGCATTCCCACGAAAGAAAAAACAAGCGTGGCATTTTCAGGAGTGTTGACCAGTGCGTAATTCCCGTCAACATCAGTTACCGTTCCCTGGGTGGTTCCTTTCACAACAACAGTAACTCCGGGAAGCGGTTGGTTCCGGCTGTCGGTCACTTTTCCTGAAACGGCCTGCTGTTGTACGAAATTCCGGTTAAAAAAGGTTTCGGATTTTTCTGTCAGAGCAATTTGACGGTCAAACACTTCATATTTTATGTTCGTGTTGCCAAAAAGCTCATCGAGTACTTCAAAAACAACTTTGTTTCTTTTGTTGATGGAAGTTGTTTTTTCAACATCTACAGCACTGCTGTAGAAAAAGCGAAATTCGCTCTGGTTTTCAATCTCGTCAAGAATGCTTTTTATTGTCGCATTCTTTTTCACCACCGTAATTTTTGTAGTTTGTGCATAGCTGCCTGATGCCAGACTCGCTATAACTGAAATGCACAAAATAAAGGCAGTGAGTTTCATTTTTCTGAAAAATTTTTGCAACCATGGTACCTGACCATGTGGCAGCGTGAATTTGTCCATAAATTTAAAATTTTAAGTGAATAACTGTATTAAAATTTAATTTGCTAAAGACGGATTTTTACTTTTCGTCTTTTGATTTTTTTAAAGAATGTTTTTCATATAAGCTGGTAGTGATTTTTAAAAGCTTTGCGCAACCGGCTTTGCGCTTTTGAGATTTTTGTCATATTCATAGGCAAATGTTTTTTATTACTTCTCATAAAATAATCTGATTGTCCGGGTTTTTTCATTCCAGGAATAATTAACCGGAGCAGTAACTTTAAGTAAGTTCAGCACTTCACTGAAAGATTCCATCTCAATGGTAGCTGTATAATGGATTGATTCCAGCCGCTTGTCATTATCCAGCAGAATTGTAACGTTATACCATTTTTCCAGGCGCTGTGCCATTCGCGGAAGATATTCCCTGCGGAAAATAAGTTGTCCTTTTGTCCATGACGTGTAAAGTTCAGTATCCACTTTCATGGTATTCAGCTCATTTTCTCTGTAAACCGCCTGGTATCCCGGCTGGAGCGTCGTTTTATTTCCGTTTTTTGTTGTAACATCCACTTTCCCTTCAATGAGCGTCGTTTCAAAGGAGTCGTTGTGATAGGCTTTCACATTGAACGAAGTGCCCTTAACTTCCACATCGCCAAAAATGGACGAAACCACAAAAGGTATTTCATCTTTTGAAACTTCAAAAAAAGCTTCTCCGTTGAGGGTAATGTTTCGCACGTCGCTAAAGTGTGACGGGAATTCAATTTCTGACCCGGAATTTAACCAGACGGTTGAATTGTCAGGCAATTTAAATTGTGTCCGGGCGCCAAAGGGAGCGCTGATTTTTTGAAGGACAGGCGCCTGCTTTTCCGGTTTGACCTCCGTTGAATTCAACCATGTTGCAAAGAAAAAACCAATGAAAAATGCCGCAGCCAGGAATGCCGTGAGTTGAAAATACGTTTTGAATCCGGGGAGGTATCTTTTCTTTGTTGTTTCCGGTTCGAATCGCCCGGTCAGTTGTTGCCATGATTTTTCAGAAGTTTCGTCGGCATGACTTTTCAACTCCCGGCTGAAGGACTTTTGCAAATCAAGAAAGCGCTTTCTGTTGACCGTAGATTCCTTAATCCAGCTCAGCAGTTTTATTTCTTCCTGTTTTGAAAGTTTTCCTCTCAAAAATTGTTTGATATGGTCTTTATGTTGAGAATATTCCATCCCGGTAAAGTCTCTTTGTATTAGGACAGTCGAATTGAACTTTTGCCAACCTGTTTTCTGAAATATTTCCAGTTTTTTTTTATTTGATTTCTCAAAGATTCAGATAGTCAGTGCTTTCAGGGATAGAGAGCATTAAAGTCGGGAGGTAGTTTTTGACGTGCAGTCTCAAGTCCTTTAGCCAGATGTTTATCTACCATGGTAGTAGATATTTCCATAATTTCGGCGATTTCACGTATTTTCTTCCCTTCAAACCATCTCAGCCGGAAGGCAGTCCGGCACTTTTCAGGCATTTCAGAAATGATTTTCTCCAATTCGTTTTTTAACCGTTTTTCCATCGAAATAAATTCGTCTGTTTCCGCAAGGCTGATATGATATAGTTCTTCAGCTTCATTTTCAAGGGCATTCAAAACGTATTTCTTTTCAATGAATTTATGCTTTAATAAATTCAGGCATCTGTTTTTTACGCTGGTGTAGAGGTAGGAGCCGACTTTATTTTCATCCTGAAATCCGGGAGTACTTTGCCAAAACTGAACAAAAACATCTTGTACCAAATCTTCGGCTTCGGCATCGTCTTTCAACAGGCAAAAAGCATATCTCTTAAGTCTGGGATAGTAAAGATTGAACAATTGTCCAAACTGCTTTTTGCTCATTTTAGAGGACTTCTCTTTTGGAATCTCACGTTTCTCCACGAATTTGTTTTAGTTTGACTGCGTATCAATAATTTATGTTCCAAATCAGTTAAAACAAAATACTGAATGGCTAAATTAATAAAATATTCAAACTCTGGAGAAAATAATTCAAACAAAAATGGTCGAATTAT